>JASFLG010000096.1:0-10657 GCA_050118205.1 Pseudomonadales bacterium | reverse complement strand
CGAGCCACGCCGAGAACGCACCCGCCTCGTTGATGCCCTCTTCCAGCACCTGACCGTCGATGGATTCCCGGTAGGCGGCAATCTCTCCGGAGTCCTCCGGCTCGTAGAGCTGGCCCGCCGACGAGTAGATGCCGAGCTGACGGAACATGCCTTCCATGCCGAACGTCCGTGCTTCGTCGGGCACGATGGGCACGACTCTCGGTCCGATCGACTTGTCCCGAAGCAGCGTCGCGAGAAAGCGCACGAAGCCCATCGTGGTGGAGTTCTCCCGCTCCCCCGTCCCCTCGAGCTGGGCCTTGAACGTCGACAGCGGGGGTACCTTCAGCGTTTCCGCCGCCACCACGCGTTTCGGCAGCACGCCTCCGAGCCGCTCGCGCTGGGCCTTCAGGTACTTCATCTCCGGACTGTCGTCGGCCGGCCGGTAGAAGGGGATGTTCTCGAGCTCTGAATCGGTGAGCGGGATGTCGAAGCGGTCTCGGAAGTGCTTGAGCTCCTCCAGGTTGAGCTTCTTCACCTGGTGGGTATCGTTCTCCGCCTCGCCGGCATCGCCCATGCCGTAACCCTTGACCGTCTTGGCGAGAATGACCGTCGGCTCGCCGGTGTGGTTCACCGCCGCGTGGTAGGCGGCGTAAACCTTGAACGGATCGTGCCCGCCCCGGTTCAAGCGCATGATGTCGTCGTCCGAGAGGTTCTCCACCATGGCAGCGAGCTCGGGGTACTTGCCGAAAAAGTGCTCGCGTGTGTAGCCGCCGCCCTTGGCCTTGTAGTTCTGGTACTCCCCGTCCACCACCTCGTTCATGCGCTGCTGCATGACCCCGTGGGTATCGTTGGCGAACAGAGGATCCCACAGACGCCCCCACACCACCTTGATGACGTTCCAGCCCGCACCGCGGAACGACCCCTCGAGCTCCTGAATGATCTTGGAGTTGCCGCGCACGGGACCGTCGAGCCGTTGGAGATTGCAGTTCACCACGAAGATCAGGTTGTCGAGCTTCTCACGCCCGGCCATGGACAGCGCGCCCAGCGCTTCCGGCTCGTCGCACTCACCGTCGCCGAGAAACGCCCAAACCTTCCGTTCGTCCTTGTCCACCAGGCCCCGGTTGTGCAGGTAGTTCATGATGTGGGCCTGGTAGATTGCCTGAATGGGGCCGAGTCCCATGGAGACGGTTGGAAACTGCCAGTAGTTCGGCATGAGCCACGGATGGGGATAGGACGAGAGCCCCCGCCCGCCCACCTCCTGGCGGAAGTTGTCCAGCTGCTCCTCGGTCAGCCGGCCCTCGAGGAAGGAGCGCGCGTAAATACCCGGTGCGGCATGGCCCTGGAAATACACCAGATCACCCGGGTTGTCCTCGGTCGGCCCGCGGAAGAAGTAGTTGAAGCCCACCTCGTAGAGGGTGGCCGATGAGGCGAAAGAAGAGATGTGACCCCCGAGCTCGCCGGGCCGACTGTTCGCCCGCACCACCATGGCCAGCGCGTTCCAGCGGATCAGCGAGCGGATGCGCCGTTCCATGAACAGATCGCCCGGCATGAACGCTTCCCGGTTCGAGGGGATGGTGTTCCGGTACGGTGTGGTGATCGTGTAGGGCAGGCGCGCACCGGTCTTCGTCATGCGGGCGGAGAGCCGCTCGAGCAGAAAGTTCGCCCGCTCCACGCCCTCGTTCTCGAGCACGTATTCCAGGGAATCGAGCCATTCCCGGGTCTCCGTCTGATCGGTATCCGCCAGCTCGCGTGGGTACGCCATCGTCTCCCTCAAGTTCCTTCTTGTTCAGGGCCGGTCTTGTTCAGGCCCGGTCTTTCACCGGTTCGTTTCGGCGCGCGGCCGTCACTCCGGCCAGAGCCAGGCAGCGCCGCGCACGCCGCTGGCGCCTCCAAACGTCGGCGCCAGCAGCACCGTCTCGAACACCTCGCCGAACACGTGTTCGGCCATCTGCGCACGGACCACCGGGTAGATCTCGGGCATCTGCGAGAGCCCGCCGCCGAGAACGATCGCGTCGGGATCGAAGATGTTGACCATCTGAGCCAGATTCTCGGCCAGCAGACGGCAGTATACGCTGAGCGACGAGCGGGCCCGAGAGGTCGGGGTCGCAGGAGACGCAGACCGGCAAACCCAGCCGGAATCCGCCCCATCGAGCGCCGCCGCCCGGTAAACCGCCTCGCCGCTGCCGGGCGGCGTCTCCTCCTCCGGCCACAGCGCCCGGTGCGTGGCCAGAAGCCCCGGTCCGGACAGGTACGTCTCGATGCAATCCACGCGGCCGCAATAGCAGCGCCGCTTCTGCAGGCTCGGGTCGGTGTAGGCAAGCGGTGTGTGACCCCACTCCCCGGTGAGCCCGTTCGGTCCCTGCAGCAGCGTGCCATTCACGACCAGCCCGCCGCCAACGCCGGTGCCGAGAATCACGCCGAACACGACCCGATAACCCTCCGCGCTGCCTCCGTGCGCTTCCGAGAGCGCAAAGCAGTCCGCGTCGTTGGCCAGACGAACCCGCTCTCCGAGCAGGGCGATCAGATCGGTGAGCAGCGCCCGGCCGTTCAGCCAGGTGGAATTGCAGTTCTGCATGCGCGCAAGACGCGGCACCCACGCGCCCGGCGCGCCCACGCCGATACGAAGTCCTTCCCCGCGATCGAGCCGCCCCGCCAGCGCCGCCACGGCCGCCACCGTCGCGTCATAGTCGTTGCGCGGCGTCTGAACACGGATCCGCTCGGCCACGCTGCCGTCGGGCGCCAGACGAATGCCCTCGATCTTGGTCCCGCCCAGATCGATGCCGATTCGGTCGCGTCCGCTCACCACACGGCCCTCAGTACGGATGGCCAGTCGAACGCGGGTCCCGGGTCCGTCTTCCGGCCCGGCGCCACCTCCTGATGGCCGACGATGGCAGACCGGGAGAGACGGGGATAACGCGCGAGCAGCGCCTTCAGCACCGAGTCGAGCCGGCGGTACTGGGACCGGGTGTACGGGCGCGCATCCTCCCCCTCCAGCTCGATGCCCACGGCGAAGTCGTTGCAGTCCTCCCGGCCCCGCCACGCCGAGATCCCTGCGTGCCACGCCCGCTCGTCAAACGGCACGAACTGGGTCACCCTGCCCCGCCGGCTGATGAGCAGGTGAGACGACACCCGAACCCCCGCCAGATCGGCCAGGGCCGGATCCCGGTTCACGTCCAGCCGATTCAGGAACAGGTCTTCCACCATGCCGGTCCCGAAGCGGCCGGGCGGCAGCGAGATGCCGTGAATCACCACCAGGCTGATGTCCGTGACGTCGGGCCTCGGATTCCGGTTCGGTGACCGCAGCCGACGCGTGCCGGCCAGCCAGTGATCGTCTGTGACGTGCAAGCTTGCTTTCCCAACATCCAGGCCGCCGGCTTTACCTGCCTCGCGACGCACCGTACCGTTTATACCTTCACACCAGATGCGGATTCAAAGGCGAATGAGCAGTTACTTCCAGTCCCGGTGCATTCCAGCCGGTGTGACCGAGGTGGATCTCCTGGCAACCGTGGCCGCCAACGTGACCGTGGCCCTGACCGAGGACGTGGGCAGCGGCGACGTATCCGCCATGCTGATCGATCCGGACACGGACGCAACCGCCCGGATCATCACCCGGGATGCCGGTATTCTCAGCGGCATCCCCTGGGTCGCCGAGGTGTGCCGCCAGGTGGACCCGCGCATCACCATCGACCCGGCAGCAGAGGACGCCGAGGCGGTGACCGCCGGCCAGCTGCTCGTCAACCTGGCCGGGCCCGCCGCCTCCCTGCTCACCGCCGAGCGTACCGCGCTGAACTTCCTGCAGCTGCTCTCCGGCACCGCGACGCTCACCGCAGAGTATGTCGGCCTCATCGCCCACACGAGGGCGCGGCTGCTCGATACCCGCAAGACGGTCCCCGGATTGCGTCTGGCACAGAAGTATGCCGTACGCTGCGGCGGCGGCGAGAACCACCGCATCGGGCTGTATGATCAGTACCTCATCAAGGAAAATCACATCGCCGCCGCCGGCAGCATTACCGCCGCCGTCGCCCGGGCGCGCAGCCTGCACCCGGAGCTGAAGGTGGAGGTGGAGGTGGAAGACCTCGACCAGCTTCAGGAAGCCATCGATGCCGGCGCCGAAATCGCCATGGTGGACAACTTCAGCCTGGACGACACCGACAAGGCAGCACAGCTTGCCCGCGGGCGCCTGCTCCTGGAGTCCTCCGGTGGCATCAATCGTGAGACGATCGTCAAGGTCGCCGAGGCCGGTGTGGACTACATTTCCGTAGGTGAGCTGACCAAGACCGTCAGACCGCTGGACCTGTCCATGCGCTTCGAGACGATCTGACCGCCCGAGCAACCCATTCGGCAAGACCCGGCGGGCCCCTTCAAGGAGAATTGACCGCATGAACCGCTTTGGCGCCTTCGGCATTCATCTGGGCATCAGCCTGATCATCTTCGCAATTCTCGGGTACCTGATTCTGTATCACTGGTACCCGGATTTTTTCTTCGCATCCGACGGCGGGTGGCAGGGAATACGGATCGTCGCCTTTGTCGATCTGGTGCTGGGACCCACGCTGACGCTGGTCGTCTTCAACCGATCCAAGCCGAGAAAAGAGCTTCGGCGAGACCTGAGCATCATCGGAATCGTCCAGCTGACCTGTCTGGTAGCAGGTACGTACGTGGTCTACAGCCAGCGACCGATCGCCATGGCATACGCGGACGGCTACTTCCACAGTCTGAGCCGCGACGACTTCCTCGAAGCGGGATTGGCTGTTCCGGATCTGAGCCGGTTTCCCGGCAGCCCGCCCAAGTGGGTCAGTGTGCACTTTCCGGAGGACCCGGCAGAACAGTCCGTTCTGCGACGGGACGCCATGCAGAAAGGCATTCCCACAAGATTGCTGTACCAGTTGTACAAGCCCTTCGACGTCGGCGACATCGACCTCGTGACCGACGGCTATGCAGCCAAGGACCTCTCGCACGAACCGCAGGTCCGCGCCCGCCTTAAAGAGCTGACCGCGAAGCACGGAGGCTCGCTCGATGAATTTCGCCTTCTCCCCTTCGGCACCCGATATCGGATGGCGATGATCGCTTACCGGCCACGCGACAAGCTTATCGTGTATCTGGATCAACCCGAATCGGACGAGTAGAACAGGGAGCAACAGACGAGTGGTCTGGCCGGAGGTGGTGCCGGAACGCAGAATCGAACTGCGGACCTACTGATTACGAATCAGTCGCTCTACCAACTGAGCTATTCCGGCGCAACGCGTATCGATCAGGATGCGCAGAATACAGATATTCGCCGGAGCAGAAAAGCTGGCCGAAGCGACTCTATGGGCAGCGGGTTCCTTCCGGCAACTGCAGGCAGACTACCGTCCCGTCCGGCCCGGTAGCCGTAACCTGGTAGCTGGTGCCGGCCTGTGCGATCGCGTAGGTCGTACCTGGCGCATCGCCTTCCGGCTGCCAGTCGATCGCGGCCGTGATCGCCGCGAGGTTCCCGGGGCCCATGTAGTAGCCACCGGTTCTCAACCGGTAGTCCTCCTGGAAGATCTCGATCGAGTGAATGTTGTTCACGAGCACCGCCTCGCGCGACGTCGCGATGTAGTTGTTGTACGTCGGAATGGCGATGGCCGCGATGATCGCGATCAGGGCGACGACCACCATCAGCTCGATCAGAGAGAATCCTTGCTGGCTGTACTTCATTTGCGAGTTCCCCAACAGAAAAGAGGGGCACGAAGGCCCCTCTGATCATTCGATCGATACGATACGTTAGATCTGGCTGAAATCCGCCGTGTGCGTATCAATCGCGGCCCAAGTGCCATAGATCGGACGGGTCAGCGTCACGGTCCGGTCGCCGGCTGCCAGAGACGTGCCGCCGAACGTGACACCGATCTGACCGAGTGCCGGCGCGTAGGACGCCACGTCCTCGTACGGGGTGCCACCACCAGGCGCCGTGCCGCCGTTGGAGTTCAGCAGAGTGACGAAGGCCGCAATCGAGTTCCAGGGAGCCTGGGTGTCGGCCGTGGCCAGGTCTGCGACGCGGCCAACCGCAACGTCGGCCTGGATCTTGCGCATTTCGTTCTCCGCCAGGCGGTAACCCTCTTCATAGTGCGAGGTCACCTTGGCCATGTTGGAGTTCTGGATGTAGTCCTGATACGCGGGCAGCGCCACAGCGGCGAGAATACCGATGATGGCTACCACGATCATCAGTTCGATCAGGGTAAAACCCTTCTGAATCGTGCTATTCATTTTGAACGTTACTCCGTCAATCACAGTGTAAAACTTCTAGTCAAAACGTGGCTGCCGAGGCTCGCCGCGAGTCGTTGTGGAAGTTGCAATCCGTGTGCCACCGTCGGTTCCCGATCCTGCTCCACGTCTTTGCTTCCTCCAGAAGCCTTTTAAAGTCAACAAGTTAACTGAGCCCAGCCGTCGGCGCGTACATCGGGACACGCTGTGCCTCGAGCCACTCTCGCCTGCTGACGTCCGTCACATCGTGACGTTCTTCGTCAGCCGCATTTCCCCGGGCACCGCCGCAGAACGACACGTTGTCCCGAGGACCCGGAGCCAGGCAGTCGCCCGACCCGGCAAGGACCCACGACTGCCCTCCGGCAGCCTTGCCGACAGACCACATCATGCAGAAAGCGCCCTGACAAAACTGTGACCGCCTTATCGCCGGTTGGGTGACCTGGGAATAGACTTGGGAAGCTCGAGAACTGTAAGGTTTGGATCCTTACATCGCTAAGGTCAGCACAAGGACTGCACGCCTTATGGCAAGCGAACCCGTACCGCTCAACGGCCTGGCAAGACGCCTGGTCGAAGAGAACATCATACCGACAGACACCGCGCTGACCGCCAGCGAGGAGGCTCGCAAGCACGGTATCCCGTTCGTGAGCTATCTGGTGCAGAACGGGTACGCCGAGGCCAGGGTCATCGCCGCCAGTGCCTCCGTGGAGTTCGGGGTGCCGCTCATGGATCTGGCGTCGTTCGATCTGACGAGCATTCCCCGCGACATCGTCAAAGAGAACCTGATCCGTAAGCACCACGCTCTGCCGCTGGTCCGACGTGGGGTCCGCCTGTTCATAGCGGTCTCGGACCCGACCAATCTCCAGGCACTGGACGAGATCAAGTTTCATACGGGCGTGACCACCGAAGCCGTGCTGGTGGAGGACGACAAGCTCACCACCATCATCGATCAGTACCTCAGCGCCAACGAGGATGACGGTCTCGGGGACCTCGGGGAAGATGAGCTGGTCGACCTCGACCTGGAGGCCGTCGACGAGGACAAGAACGCGGAGGAGGAGGTCGGCTCCGGCACTGACGACACCCCCATCGTCCGCTTCGTGCACAAGATGCTGCTCGATGCGATCAAGATGGGCGCCTCCGACATTCATTTCGAACCCTATGAACGCACCTATCGCGTCCGTTTCCGCACGGACGGCGTGCTGCACGAGGTCACGTCTCCGCCGGCCAATCTGGGCACGCGCCTGGCGGCGCGGCTGAAGGTCATGTCGGAGCTCGACATCTCCGAACGTCGCGTGCCTCAGGACGGACGCATCAAGATGAAGCTGTCCAAGTCCAAGGCCATCGACTTCCGGGTGAACACCCTGCCGACGCTCTGGGGCGAGAAGATCGTGCTGCGGCTTCTGGATCCCGGCAACGCCAAGATGGGCATCGAGGCCCTCGGGTTCGAGGAAGCGCAGCAGAAGATGTTCATGGAGGCCATCCACAGGCCCCAGGGCATGATCCTGGTCACGGGACCCACCGGCAGCGGCAAGACGGTGACGTTGTACACCGGACTCAACATCCTCAATACGGAGGAGCGAAACATCGCCACTGCCGAGGATCCGGTGGAGATCAACCTGGAAGGCATCAACCAGGTGAACGTGAACTACCGGGTGGGTCTCGACTTCGCGTCCGCGCTCCGGGCGTTCCTGCGCCAGGATCCGGACGTGGTGATGGTGGGTGAGATCCGGGACCTGGACACGGCCGAGATCGCCATCAAAGCCGCCCAGACGGGTCACATGGTGCTGTCCACCCTGCATACCAACTCCGCGGCCGAGACCCTCACCCGAATGCGCAACATGGGGGTGCCGGCATTCAACCTGGCCACCAGCGTGAATCTGATCATCGCCCAGCGCCTGGCCCGGAGGCTCTGCCCGAGCTGCAAGGCACCCCTCGACGTGCCGGAGGAAACGCTTCTGGCAGAAGGCTTTACGGAAGAAGACATCAGCAGCGGGCTCGAGCTGTTCGACCCGGTCGGCTGCAGCAAGTGCAAGGACGGCTACAAGGGCAGAGTCGGAATCTATGAAGTAGTTAAAATCACGCGCGAGATGCAGCGTATTATCATGGAGGAAGGCAACAGCATCCAGCTTGCCGAGCAGGCCAGGCAGCTCGGTTTCAACGATCTCAGGCGCTCGGGCCTGGTAAAGGTCATGCAGGGCGTGACCAGCTTAACGGAATGCAACCGGGTAACCACGGGGCATTGATCGGCAGCGAAGCCGGACAGGAAGTACAACATGGCCGAAAGCGCAACATTCCTCTGGGAAGGCACGGACAAGCAGGGCAAGAAAACCAAGGGCGAGATCACCAGCTCCAGCCCGGCCATCGCGCGCGCCGAGCTTCGCCGGCAGGGCATCGTCGCCAATCGGGTAAAGAAGAAGACCAAGGGCTTCTCGCTGACTGCCGGCGGCAGTGTCAAACCTGCCGACATCGCGCTGTTCACCCGGCAGATGGCCACCATGATGCGCGCCGGCGTGCCGTTGGTTCAGGCTTTCGACATCGTGGCCGACGGTCTCGACAAACCCAAGGTCTCGGAACTGGTCAGGGCGATCCGCAACGATGTATCCGGCGGTAGCTCTTTTGCATCCGCGCTGCGCAAGCACCCGCTCTATTTCGACGACCTCTTCTGCAACCTGGTCGATGCCGGCGAACAGTCCGGTTCGCTGGAGACGATGCTCGATCGGATCGCGAACTACAAGGAAAAGACGGAATCGCTGAAAGCGAAGGTCAGAAAGGCGATGACCTATCCGATCGCAGTGCTGGTCGTCGCCTTCATTGTCTCGGGTATCCTGCTGATCAAGGTGGTGCCCCAGTTCCAGGAGGTGTTCAAGGGGTTCGGTGCAGAGCTGCCCGCATTCACGCTGTTCGTCATCGGAATCTCCGAGTTCGTTCAGGCCTACTGGTTGCTGATCGTCGCGGCCGTGGGCGCAGGAGTAGGTGGATTCATTGCCGCCAGAAAGCGTTCAAAGAAGCTCCGTGACGCGATAGATCGCCTGGCTTTGAAGGCACCAATCGCCGGATCGATCATCGAAAAGTCCTCTGTCGCCAGATACGCTCGAACCCTTTCCACGACGTTCGCTGCGGGGGTTCCGCTTGTCGACGCCCTGAACTCGGTCGCGGGATCTACCGGCAACTCGGTTTACGTCGATGCGGTCTACAGGATCCGCGACGACGTCTCCACCGGCCAGCAGCTCAACTTCGCCATGAAGGCTACCGGCGTGTTTCCGAACATGATCATCCAGATGGTCGCCATCGGCGAAGAGGCCGGCGCGCTCGACGACATGCTGGATAAATCTGCTTCCTACTACGAGGAACAGGTGGACAACGCGGTCGACAACCTCACGGCTCTGATGGAACCGATGATCATGGCCGTGCTCGGCGTGCTCGTCGGCGGCCTGATCATCGCCATGTACCTGCCGATCTTCCAGCTGGGTCGGGTCGTCGGCGGCGGCTGATCGCGCTCTCCGCCGGCGCCTGAACAGGAATTCAGGTCATGCTCGATTCCCTGCTGACCTACGGCTGGATGGGCCTCATCGTCGCGTTCTGGTTCGCGCTCTGCGTCGGCAGCTTCCTCAACGTGGTCATCTATCGGCTGCCCGTGATGCTCAACCGGCAGTGGCAGGCGGAAGCGCGCGCACTGCTCGAGGACGGTGACCCGGAAGCACCGGTCGCGCAGGAGACCTTCAACCTCGCCACGCCCCGCTCCCGCTGCCCTTCCTGCGGAGCCCGGATCAGGGCCTGGCAGAACATTCCCGTGATCAGCTGGCTGCTGCTCCGAGGCCGCTGCAGTCACTGCGGCGCCCCGATATCGGCGCGCTATCCGGCGGTCGAGCTCTTCACCGGGATCGCCACCCTGGTGGTGCTGCACGTTTACGGCTTCACCTGGCTCGGCCTGGCCGCGGCCCTGTTCACCTGGGTGCTCATTGCGGCTACGTTCATCGACTTCGACACCCAGCTGCTGCCGGACCAGCTCACCCTGCCGCTGCTGTGGCTCGGCATCATCGTCAACATGAGCGACGGATTCGGCGCCGGCGCCATTGTCGACCTGAATGCCGCCCTCGTCGGGGCGATGGCGGGCTACCTCTTCCTGTGGACCACCTACTGGGGCTTCAAGCTCATCACCGGCAAGGAGGGCATGGGCTACGGCGATTTCAAGCTGCTGGCGGCAATCGGCGCCTGGATGGGCTGGCAGATCATTCCGGGCACGATTCTGATCGCGGCAGGCACCGGCCTCGTCTATGCCGCCATCATCACCGTCCTCGGGCGCCGTGCCAGAGCGCAGCCGATTGCATTCGGGCCCTTCCTCGCCATCGCCGGATGGGTTTGTCTCGTCAACCGTGATACGGTGCTCTCTTTTTTCGCAGCCTGAAAGGGGCGCGGGCGGAATGAGCAGTTTCATCGTCGGCCTGACCGGCGGCATCGGCAG
>JASFLG010000095.1:0-10698 GCA_050118205.1 Pseudomonadales bacterium | reverse complement strand
TTTTGGCGGAGTGGTGGGTTCGATGCTCCCGATCGAAATCGTGATTTCGATTCTGACACTGTCCTTGCCGGTGACCATGCTCGGGGGCGCATGTCTGAGCGCCACGCGCGCCGGCTGGCCGCTCGCCCAGGCGGCTGCCGTGCTGGGCCTGCTGGGTACCCTGGCGGCCGCGACCCTCACCTGGGCGACAGCGGAGGTGGCTCGGGGTGATCCCTACTCCGCCAGCGAGTTGCTCAGTGGCTCTCCCGTCAGCCTCGCGGTGGCAGTACTGGTGGCTTTCCTCGCCTGGGTGATCCTGCGCTATTCGCACAACTACCTGCGAGGCGAGCCGGGTCAGGCGCGTTACCTGGCCATGCTGCAGTTGACCGTTGCGGCGGTCGCCCTGGTGATTCTGACCGATCACCTTCTGGTCCTGGCGGGAGCCTGGGTCTCCATCAGCCTGGGCCTTCACCAGCTGCTGCTGTTCTACCCCAATCGTCCCCGGGCAGTGCTGGCAGCCCACAAGAAATTCCTCTTGGCGCGCACCGCGGAGGCCTGTCTCCTTGGTGCCGTGGCCCTGCTGTGGTCCGAGCACCACACCTGGCAGATCAGTGCGATTCTCTCGGATCTCGCCGACCGCGATCTGACGACCGGCGAAACGGTCGCTGCCGTGCTCCTCGCCGTGGTGGCGCTCGTGAAGTGTGCTCAGCTACCTGTGCACGGATGGCTGATCCAGGTGGTGGAGGCCCCCACCCCGGTGTCGGCACTGCTCCATGCGGGAATCATCAATCTCGGCGGCTACCTGCTGATCCTTTTTGCACCCCTGTTCGCGAAGGCGACTGCGGCGCAGTGGCTCGTGCTCGTGGTCGGCGGACTGTCGGCCGTGCTCGCCGGCCTGGTGACGCTCACGCGCGTCAGCATCAAGGTGAAGCTCGCGTGGTCGACCTGCGCGCAGATGGGACTGATGCTGGTGGAATGCGCCCTGGGGCTGTTCGATCTGGCGCTGCTGCATCTGATTGCCCATGCCTGTTACAAGGCGCACGGCTTTCTCAACTCCGGATCCAACGTGCTGCAGGATCTGGTCCGCCGGATGGCGCCGGCGTCTGCGAGCCTGCTGCGGGACTGGCTCGTCGCAGCGGCCGTTGGCGCCGCGCTGGTGGGGCTTGCGGCTGCAGCCGTGTATGACGGCGGTCCGCTGAGCCCGTGGTTGCTGGTGCTGGTGATGCTCACCCTGGTGATCGGAGGACTCCGTAGAGGCGTCGGGCTGCTCCAGATCGAGCCCGTGCTGTGGGCCGCCGTTCTGCTCAGCGGTTACCTGCTTCAGAAGCTCGGATCCGGCCTGCTGGTCGCCCCGCTGCAGACCACCGCAGGGCCGGCGGCGGACGGTTGGGTAGTACTGATCGTCCTGCTGATGACCGCCGGCTACGTCTGGCTGCGGGCATTCCCGCACAACGCCGTCAGCCGACGGCTCTGGGTGTGGCTGTTCGCCGCATTTTACCTCGACGAATGGGTGACCCGAACCACCATGAGGCTCTGGCCGCAGCCGTTACCCGCACCCGTTCGTAGCAAACGGCTGCCCGAGAGCTACCAGGAGATTGCCCCATGACTGCTGCTGCGCCGAAGCTCAACGATGTCGCCCATTGCCGGACGCTGCTCGAGGACCGGTTCGACACCGCCTGCGCGCGAATCGCCCCGGCCTGGCCTCTGGACCAGAGCATCGCGGTGAACCCCTTCTGGGGCCTACGTCACGTCGAGTTCGAAGACGCGGCTGCCCGACTGGCGGCGCTCGGCAACGTGAACGTGCTGATGCCGGCGATCCACTATGCGAGCGGGTGGCAGAAGGTCCTCGGCGCGGAGCACCTCGCCCGGGCAGCGGACGAGCTTGGTGAGACGTCCGGCGTGGACGCCCTCGTTGCACATCTGGAAAGCGCGTCCCAGCCGGGTCACTGGCACAACGTCAGCGACCTGCTGGACCGTGCCCGGGATCTGAGCCACTGCATGGGGTGGCGCGAAGAGATCGTCCATCAGATAAGTCAGTTCTGCGCGTCCGTGCTGCAGCGCGGTGGCGGTCTGGAAGCGCCGCTGACGCCCGGCGAGGACGGCGCGGCGGTGTTGTATGCGCGCTGGCTGGAGGTCACCCGACAGGACCGGGGGATCGCACTGCTGATGCGCGCGCCGGACCTGCCGGAGGCGTTCGGGGATCTGCCCGGAACGCCGCGCGCCCTGATGGAAACGGCCGTGGCGGAGCTCGAGCTGCCCGTGGACCTCGCGGCGGACTATGGGCATGCGCTGCTGCTGGACATCAACGGCTGGGCGTCGTGCCTTGCCTATCGGCGCTGGCAGGCAGATCTGACCGGGCGGCCCGATACCCTGCTCTTCGGGCTGCTGGCAATCCGTCTGGCATGGGAACTGGTGCTCTGGCGACATCAGGCCCGGTCGGACGGCGAGGCGTTCGCCCGGACCCGGGCGCTCTGGTCTGCTCAGATCAGCGGCCTGCCCGACACGATCGCCGCAAACGCCGTTCACCAGCGCAGGACTCTGGTCTGGCAGCGTGCTGCGGAGCTGGCCTATCAGGACACGCTGCATGCCGCACTGCGGCAGAGGCCGCACGGCTCCCCGGTCGACCAGGCCCCGCTGCTTCAGGCCGTGTTCTGCATCGATGTCCGGTCCGAGGCCGTGCGGCGCGGCCTGGAAGCGCAGCACCCGGCCATCCGCACGCTGGGATTCGCCGGATTCTTCGGTCTTCCCCTCGAGTTTCAGCGTGATGGCAGCGCGCTCAGCCAACCACAGCTGCCGGGCCTGCTCAAACCCGCGCTGCGCGTCTGCGAGGAACCGACGTCGGCGCCGGGGCAGAACGGGCAGGGCGGACGCCTCGCTCGTGAAGCGGCCCGGACACGGCTTCCGGATGCCGCCCCGGGTGCCTTCAGCCTGGTCGAATCATCCGGATTGCTCTGCGCGCTCGACCTGATCAGGAACGCCATCGGGCGGTCGCGGACCGCCCATCCCCTCAGAGGGCTGGACCACGCTCACCGCTGGACGCTACTGAAAGACGGCAGGCCGCTGTCGATCGAAGATCGCGTCGAGCTTGCCGCCGGCGTCCTGACGGCGATGGATCTGATCGAGGACTTCGCCCCCACCGTGCTGCTGGTCGGGCACGCGAGCTCCAGTCGCAACAACCCTCAGGCTTCGGCCCTGGACTGCGGTGCCTGCGGTGGTCAGAGCGGCGAGCTGAACGTCCGCGTGCTGTCCTGGCTGTTGCAGGACGATGCCGTACGATCGGGGCTGCGCAGACGAGGCATCCTCATTCCCGGGGAGACCCGGTTCGTTGCGGTGCTGCACGACACGACCACCGACGAGCTACGTTGCCTGGATGACGGTATCCGGGACGAGCGCCTCACGGCCTGGCTCAGGGATGCTTCCCGTTGCGCCCGACGCGAGCGCGCTGCGCGCCTCGGTCGGGGGACGGCTGATGACCCGACGCTGCGGTCGGCAGCCCATCGGCGCGCGAGCGACTGGTCGGAACTGCGGCCGGAGTGGGGGCTCGCCGGCAATGCGGCTTTCGTCGCCGCGCCCCGGGAGCGGACCGCACACCTGGATCTGGAGGGGCGGGTGTTCCTGCACGAGTACCGATGGGCGCGGGATCCGGACTGTTCGCGGCTGGAGCTGATTCTCACCGCGCCCATGGTCGTCGCCAACTGGATCAACGCCCAGTACAACGCATCCCTCACCGACAACCTGAGATACGGCAGCGGCAACAAGGTGCTTCACAACGTGGTCGGGGGCAATCTGGGTGTCTTCGAAGGCAACGGCGGCGATCTGCGTATCGGCCTTTCGCTTCAATCGCTGCATGATGGCGACCGTTGGATGCACGAACCGCTGCGGCTCAGCGTGTACGTTGCGGCGCCGCAGGATGCCATAGCTGGCATCGTGGCGAAGCACGACGTGGTGCGCGAGCTCGTCGACCACGACTGGCTCTTTCTGTTCCGGCTGGACGATGACGGCGAGACGATCGAGCGCTACTACCGGCGGATGTGGCTCGAATCCAATGCCGGTGTGAGCGCATCATCGGCGAGCGCCTGAGCCTTCCGCTCGACGGTTGACGTCATATCCGCTCTGAAAGCGTGGATGGCAGCGCGGACCCGCGTGTCGCCCACGCCCAGAATCTGCGCCGCCAGCAGTCCGGCGTTGCGGGCATTGTCGATGGCCACGGTGGCGACCGGGATGCCGGCGGGCATCTGCACGATGGAGAGGAGGGCATCCATGCCGTCCATCTTCGTGGCGCTGATCGGGACGCCGATCACTGGCAACGGGGTCAGGGATGCGATCATGCCCGGCAGGTGCGCTGCTCCGCCGGCCCCGGCGATGATCACGGAGACGCCATCGTCCTCCGCCTGTTGCGCGAACTCGAACATGCGCCGGGGTGTGCGATGCGCACTGACAATGGCGATATCGCTGGCGACGCCGAGCTGGGTCAGCACCTCTTGAGCGCCGCGCATGACCGGCAGATCCGAGTCGCTTCCCATGACGATGCTTACCGGAGCGCTCACGGCAGCTGGCTCGTCGAGATGGCGCGGTAGGCAGCCGCGACGTGCCGCTCGGCGAGCGTCAGCGTCGGGGCGGTGGCCGTTATGTGGCCCATCTTGCGCAGCGGCTTGCCCTCTTTCTTGCCGTACCAGTGCAGGTGTGTAGAGGTCCCGCGCGGCGTGGCCCCGATATCGAGTTTCGGCGCGGAGACCAGCCCGCCGGAATGCAGGAGGTTGCGCATCACCGCCGGCGCGCGCTGGCTGACATCGCCGAGAGGCCGGCCGGTGATGGCACGCAGATGCTGTTCGTACTGGGACGTCGTGTGTCCTTCTATGGTCAGATGCCCGGAATTGTGGACCCGGGGGGAGATCTCGTTGATGAGCAGCTCGCCGTGGGCTGTCAGGAACAGCTCGACTGCAAAGACCCCGACCGCTCCCAGTCGGTCCACAACGGTCGTCGCCAGATCCTGCGCCTGTCGCGCCATCGGGGCGGCGAGGCAGGCCGGGGCATGGGCCTGCTCCAGCACGTGCCCTTCGTTGTCGAAGATCATCTCGATCACCGGGTAACAGCGGGCGTCACCGGACCGGCCGCGTGCGACCAGCACCGCGAGCTCCCTCTTGTCGGGAACGAAGCGCTCGGCGAAAGCGTTGCCGCGCCAGAGGCGGTCTACGTCCGCCGGGTCTCGAATCAGCTGTACGCCTTTGCCGTCGTAGCCGCCCCGGCTGGCCTTCTGAACGAAAGGCAGCCCCAGCCGCTGCGAGAGTGTCTCCAGCGAAGTATCGTCGGGGCAGTGGATGAAGTCGGCGGTGGGGAAGCCCTGCTCGCGGAGCCACATCTTCTGGGTGTATTTGCTCTGCAGCCGACGCAGGACGTCCACCGATGGTGCGACCTTGATGTGTCCTGCAGATTCCTCGAGCGCGATCTCATCCAGAGCCGCCGCAGGTACATCTTCCAGCTCGAAGGTCAGCACGTCACTGCTGGAGAGCAGACCGCGAACGGCGTCGACGTCTGCAGGCTCGGCAACGATACACCGATCGGCGAACTCCCTGGCCATGCTGTCTTCCGAGAACGCCATGACCGAAGTGCGCAGGCCCAGTTGCCTTGCCGCCATGCAGAGATAGGCGCCGAGCTGCCCGCCGCCATAGATGCCGATTTGCTGTATCACCTGCTGTCCTCGCCGGCGGTCAGCTCTCGGCTGCCGTCGGACGGATGTCCTGGTCGATTGGTCAGCTTCGGTTGTGACGCTACGCGCGCCACGAAGCCACGGGGCGCAGCTTATCCACCACGCCGGACAAAACCAGTCACTCCTGCGGAACTGACAGTTCGCTTTTCCCGATGTGTTTACCTGTCGGTTTACCCGATGTATCTGGTGCTTGGAATCGAATATCTTGTAGTCGGCCGGATCGAGATGCGGTCGGGAATCCGGAGAAACGACGTGTGAGACACCTCAACTACACCCATCTGCTCTACTTCTGGACGGTGGCCCGCGAGGGCAGCATCGCAAAGGCCTCTCAGGTTCTGCATCTCACCCCGCAGACCATCAGCGGGCAGCTGAAGCTTCTGGAGCAGGCGGTGGGCGAGCCGCTGTTCGATCGCGTCGGCCGCGGGCTCGCCCTGACCGACACCGGACAGGTCGTGAATCAGTACGCTGACGAGATTTTCACGCTGGGAGCGGAACTGACACGACGGGTGAAGAGCAGCCAGGCACTCGTCCCCAACACGCTCGATGTGGGCATCGTCAGCTCGATTCCAAAGCTGATCGCACTGCGCGTGCTGGAACCGGCGCTCGATCTGGAAGATCCGATAAAGATCGTGTGCCATCAAGGCGACCTCGATCGGCTTCTCGGCGAACTCGCCGTGCATCGTCTCGATCTGGTGGTCTCGGACAGACCCATCCCGCCCGGGATCAACGTGAAGGCTTACAATCATGCCCTGGGAGAGAGTCAGATCAGCTTCTTCGCGCACCGCAGCATTGCACGCAGATATCACAGGCAGTTCCCGCAGAGTCTTGACGGCGCACCCTTGCTGCTGCCCGTCCAGGCAAGCCCGCTGCGTCGAGGTCTGGACGACTGGTTCGACAGCATCGACATTGCGCCGAGAATCATAGCGGAGTTCGATGACAGCGGGTTGCTGAAGGCATTCGGCGAAGCCGCGGTCGGTGTCTATCCGGCACCGTCGGCCATTGCGAAGGAAGTCGCCTCCATGTACCACTCGGTCGAGCTCGGCACCGTGGAGCACATACGCGACGCCTATTTCGCCATCTCCCCGGAGCGAAAACTGAAACACCCCGCCGTGGTCCGGATTACGGAGGTGGCGCGGACACGTCTTTTTGGTTGAGCGCAGTCGAAGCGTGTCGAGGAACCCGGCTTCGCAGGCTCACGCTGCTTCCGAGGTGGTGTCGTTCAAGCCGTGTCGGGCGAGCTGGCGATAGATGGCAGGCGGTATGATGAGCCACTCCGCCACGTCCGCCAGGAAGACGCGCGCGGCGCTGTGCGCGGGTTCGACGGCGGCAGCAGCCAAAGTGAACGCCATACGGGCCGCATCCGGGTGCTGGGTGTAGGAGAACCTGCCTGCGAGGGCATGTAGTGGGGTGTGCCTGTTCAGCGCTGCCTCGATAACCGATTCAGGGCTCTTGTGGGGGAGGATTCCGTTGACGCCGCGAACGATGCTGCGAACATCTCGAAGGGCCGCCGCCGGCAGTTCGGTGGCGGCTGCACTCAGGACCCAAAGCAATTCCTGTGTCTGAATCTGTTCGGAGCTCATCATCTCAACCGGAAGTTGCGTTGGAGCCAGCTTCGGACGGATGGCCCCGGAATCCCAGCTGATTGTCGCTGGGTTAATGTTCGAAAAAACCTTACGTCCGGTCCGCGTCTCCCGGTGCTACCCGAGGGTCTCCATTGGCGTGAGGTCCGTCATCACGTCCAGCATCCGCTCGGCCAGCTCGGCGCGGATCTGCCGGGCGTCACGCTCGTCCGCGAGGTTTCTGAGCTCGTCCGGATCGTTCGCCAGATCGAAGAGCTCGCAGTCGCCGGACGAGTAGCGGGAGTACCGATAGTCACCGTGGATGAGCGTTCTGCTCTTCAGCGGCAACGGGCTGCCGTGCAGCGCGAGGGGAAAGTCCTCCTCCACGTAGGCATGATCCCGAACGTCGGCGCTTGCGTCCTCCACCACGGGCTTGAGGCTGACCCCCTGCATGTCCTGAAACGTGGGTGCCGAGGCAAAATCCAGGAACGTCTGCGCCAGGTCGAGGGAGCTGGCGAAGGCGCTGGTGCGTCCGGGCGTTTTCCCGGGTGCGGCGATCAGCAGCGGTACGCGCAGACAACCCTGGTAATGCATGGTCGCCTTCAGCATCAGACCATGGTCGCCGAACATGTCACCGTGATCGCTGGTGAATACCACGATGGTGTTATCGGCCAGGCCCAGATCGTAAAGCCGGTCGAGCACGCGCCCGATCCCTCGATCCATCATCTCTATGAGCCCGAACTCTGCCGCCATGGCGTGACGCACCAGATCCTCGGAAGCGCCAAACATCTGCACCGGATTCCTGCCGGGCTGAAGCTGACGGATGAGCTTCAGGTGCGCGGGTGCATCCGCCAGTGGATCCGAGAGAGTTGCGGGCAGGAGCATGTCCTCCGGTCGGTAGGCCCGCCACCAGTCCCCCGGCGGGCAGAACGGATGGTGCGGATCCGGGAAGGAGCACTGGAGGAAAAAAGGCGTCCCGTCCGCGCCGGTGCTCCCCGCGGCTTCCTCCAGCCAGGCGATGGTTCGCTCCGTGACGAACGTGGTCGAGTGAAAGGCTTCGGGCAGAGCGCTCTGATAGACCTGCCACCAGCCTTCGTAGCGCGCGAGTGCCGGTGAGTCCGTGCCCCAGTCCACGTTGAGCTGCTCGGGGCGGGCTCCTTTCCCGAGGGCCCACCGATAGTGATGGCCGGCGACCGCGTCCCCATGACCGATCGCGAACTCCACGTGCTGGAAACCGTAGAAGTCGGCGATCGTGGGACTTTCGGACAGATAGTTTTCCGGGTTCTCCAGCTCGTCCCAGCCATCCGGATACGGGCTGAACAGGGTAGGGGCCTTACGTTGCTCGCGAACCACGTTGCGGGACAGGCCGTGCTGGATGTGGGCTTTGCCGATCAGCGCCGTTGCATAACCGGCCTCCGACAGCTGTCGCGCAAAGGTATTGGCGTTGGGCGCCAGCGAGCGGTCGTTGAAGATCACGCCGTGCGCCGTCGGCATCCGGCCGGTCAGCATGGAACAGCGGTTCGGCATGCAGATCGGATTGGCGACCCAGGCGTTGTCGAACACCCTGGCGTTCGCCGCAAGTGCGTCCAGGTTGGGTGTCCGGACGATCGGGTTGCCGCCGAATCCCACGTGATCGGCGCGCAGCTGATCGGCGATGATCCAGAGGATGTTGGGGTGTGCGGCGGCCCTGGGCTGGTTGTTGGTCACGGAAAGTCCTCAGAAGTATGATCACCACGTTAGACCGTTCGAACCGGGGAGCAAAGCTTTCCGGAATCGTAGGCGCGATTCGTTCCGACCGCGCACCGCCTTTTCCACCGGCCCGCCACTGCTGGTAAGGTGACTGCTGGGCCACAAAACACTGGGGGAGCGTGTCATGGCTGATCACGTCCGCTACATCGATCGGACCCGCGAGTACTATCTTTCCCAGGGGTACGACAAGCCCTACGAGTGGGCGCATTTCGACGACGTGCCGTTCGCCGCGCTGCCCCGGCCGCTTGCCGAATGCCGCGCCGCTCTGGTATCGACGAGTGACGTGGGCGTCCGGGGCCTCGATGGGACCGGCCGGGACAAACGCAACGAGGATCTGGTCGGCAATGCCTACTGCGTTCCCACCGACACGCCGGCAGAGCGTCTGTTCAGCCGTCAGGAGCACTATGACCAGCATGCAACGCATCTGGACGACGTCAACTCCTACTTCCCGGTGACCCGCCTGCAGGAGAAGGTGGCCGAAGGACGCCTCGGCAGCCTCGCGCCACGCTGCCACGGTGTTTACACCGCATACAGCCAGCGCCGCACGACGGAGGTCGACGCTCCCGTGGTGCTGGATCGCTGCCGGCAGGACGAGGTGGACGTTGCCGTTCTCACACCTGTCTGACCCGTGTGTCACCAGACCGTGAGTCTGGTTGCCCGTCACCTCGAGGCCAACGGCATTCCGACGGTGATCATCGCCACCGCACGCGACATCGTCGAACACTGTGGCGTCCCGCGCCTGGTGTTCGTCGACTTTCCGCTGGGCAATCCCTGCGGGGTCCCCTTCGACGAGCAGATGCAGTCCGAAATCCTCGAGCTGGCGCTGGGTCTGCTCGAGACCGCACAGGGGCCCCGCACCACCCTGGTGGCTCCGTATCGGTGGCCGGACGGCGAGAGCTGGAAGGACACCATCTTCACCGCGGAGCAGCCGTTCCTGGAAGGAGAGGCCTACGACAACTGGATGAAGGCCAAGGCGCGCTATCGGAAGCAGAAGGAAGAGGGAAAGGTCTGATGGCGAGGCAGCAGAGACTCGTGGTCTACAGCAGCCCGCTGTGCGCTCCGTGCGAGGCGCTCAAGCGCCTTCTGGCGAGCGAGGGTCTGGCCTTCGAGGTCAGAGACGTGATGGTGGACGAGGCGGCTGCCACGTTGCTCGAGCGCCACGGCATCCGCAGCACGCCCGTGCTGGGAATCGACGATGCCCTGTATGCGGGCGACGATCTGGCGCCGGATCGGCTGGTCGCCCTGCTCGATCTGTGACGTACGGGAACCACCACAACTCTGCCAACGGAGAGCGCTCATGGCTGGCGAAAAGCTTACCCCCCGACGCCTGAACGAGCTGGGGCTCGGATTCATGCACTCGGGCACGCTGATTGCCGCCATCGAGCTCGGCGTGTTCGACGCGCTGAGCCGAGGGCCACTCAGCGTCGCGCAGCTTGCCGACGCCATCGGCCTCAACGAAGAACGGGCGGACAAGCTCGTCACAGCCTGCGCCACGCTGGACCTGCTCACCAGAGGCTCCGAGGGCGTCGGCAATACGGAGGAGACGGATCGATTCCTCGTGCGTGGCAAGCCGACCTATTTCGGTGACTACCTGGTGCACCTGGCGAAAGGCTCGTACGCGAACTGGGGCAAGCTTGCGGAACGCCTCAAGGCGCCGGCGCCGGAGGGGCAGGGCCGCTACTTCGCCACCGGAGCGGACGCGGC
>JASFLG010000094.1:0-10700 GCA_050118205.1 Pseudomonadales bacterium | reverse complement strand
CCGGCACCGACCTTCTGAGCCCCCGAGAGCCTGAGCGAGCGCATGCCCTCCTTGAATGCCTGTTTGCGCAGCCGGCTTACCTCGCAGTCGCTGGAGATCAGCTCGCTTACCGTCTCCGTCATCGGCAGCAGTTCGTAGATGCCCATCCGACCGAAGTACCCGGTGTCACGGCACTCCAGACACCCCTGCGGCGCGAACACCTTCTGCGGCGGCTTGGCACGGAACGGCCGGGTCAGCAGCTGCCAGGCTTCCGGGTCCATGTCGTCTTCCACCTTGCAGTGCGGACAGAGCGTACGGACCAGGCGCTGGGCCATGACGCCGAGCACCGTCGCCTTGATCATGTAAGGCGCCACGCCCAGGTCCAGCAGCCGGGTGACCGCGGTAGGCGCATCGTTCGTGTGCAGCGTCGAGATGACCAGGTGGCCCGTCAGTGCCGCCTGGATGGCCATCTCGGCCGTCTGCAGGTCACGGATCTCACCGATCATGATGATGTCCGGATCTTGACGAAGCAGCGCACGCACCCCGGCATCGAAGGTGACGCCGATGTTGTGGTGCACCTGCATCTGGTTGAAAGCAGGCTCCACCATCTCGATGGGGTCCTCGATGGTGCAAACGTTCACCTGATCCGTGGCGAGCTGCTTGAGCGTCGAGTAGAGGGTGGTGGTCTTCCCCGAGCCGGTGGGCCCGGTCACCAGCACGATGCCGTTGGGCTGGCTGATCATCTGCTGCCAGCGACGGTAGTCCTCGCCACCGAGGCCAAGCTCCTGAAAGCTTCTGAGCAGCACGTCCGGATCGAAGATCCGCATGACCATCTTCTCGCCGAAAGCGGTCGGCAGTGTGGACAGGCGCAGCTCGACCTCGTCACCGTCCGGCTGCTTGGTCTTCACCCGGCCGTCCTGCGGCCGACGCTTCTCCGCGACGTCCATCCGGCCGAGAATCTTCAGGCGGCTGGTCACGGCGGCGTTCACGGCGCTGGGCAGCTCGTAGACGTGGTGCAGCACGCCATCGATCCGGAAGCGGATCAGCCCCTTGTCGCGCCGCGGCTCGATGTGAATGTCGCTCGCACGCTGATCGAAAGCGTAGTTGAGCAGCCAGTCGACGATGTTCACGACGTGCGCGTCGTTGGCATCCGGATTCTTCAGCTCGCCGAGCTCGAGCATCTGCTCGAGGTTGGCGACCCCGGACACCTCGTAGCCCGCTTCCTCGGCCCGGGAGACGGACCGCGCCATGGTGTAGAACTCGAGCTGGTACTTGGTGATGTCACGCGGCGAGGTCACCATCCGCTTGATGCGGCGGCCGCGCAGCGTCTGGGTCAGCATCGTCTCCCACTGATACATGTAGGGCTGCGCGCTGACGATGACCACCTCGTCGTCGTTCACCTCGATGGCCAGGATATTGTGACGCTGTGCGAAGGCGTAGGACATCACCTCGGTGACCTTGTTGACGTTCACCTTCAGCGGGTCGATCCGCACATAGGGTTGACGGGACCGCTCCGCGAGCCAGAGGGTCATGGTCTCGAGGTCCAGCTCCCGCCCGGGCGCATGACGGTTCTCGAACGCTCTATCGGCAACGATCTCCATCGGGTGCTGAGAGAGCTCTTTCTTGGTGCGCGGCGCGATCAGAATGTCTTCCGCCTGCCGCTGACTGATGAAGCCCTCTTTCACCAGCTCCTCGAGCAGGGTGTGCAGATCCAGCAGCTGCTCCGTGGCGAAGCTCAGGCGTTCGGAAAGACGCCCGCCGGCATCGGTACCGGGAGTGGGCTGCACTGGCGCGCGCTCGGCCGCCGAGGGATCGCCGTCGACCGCATCGAGCGCCGGGCCCGGCTCGGGATGTCCGTCCGGGGCGTCGTCCTTAAGCGACCGTTGCTGCTCGCCGGATGACAGGGGGGTGGCCACGTAAGTCCTTGAATAGCCGATTGTTACCGGGGGAGAACCAGTTTTAGGGATGGCCGTGGCATTTGCAAGGAGGACCCGCCTGCCTCCGGTGGGACAAATCTGAAACGGATCACAGACTGCATGAAAAAGGCGGGCTCTGACAAAAAAACTGCTCACAGACCCTCCCCCCGCGGCGCACGCGCGCAGGATATAGGGTGTAGAATGCGCGGCCTTTTTCGTTCGGGCGGCGAACGCTCGCAGGGGAGACGGGCCCGTGGCGCAAAACGACTATGCACGCTGGTTCAGGGACTGGACGCCCTACATCAGCATGCACCGCAACCGGACCTTCGTGGTGCTGCTGGAGGGAGAGGCGCTCGACCATCCGAACCTCTTCAACATCGTCCACGACCTGGCCCTCGTGCACGTGCTCGGTGCGCGCCTGGTGCTGGTGCACGGCGCCCGTCCACAGCTGGATGCGGCGCTCGCCGACTCCACGGATGCCCTGTTCCACAAAGGCCGACGTATCACACGCGCCGTCGATATGCCGACGGCCCTCGGCGTGTTCGGCCGGGAAAGGGCCCGCCTCGAGGCGCTGTTCTCCACCGGGCTGCCCACGAGCCCCTTACGTGAGACGGAGATCAGCGTGGTCAGCGGCAACTTCGTCACCGCGCGGCCGGTGGGCATTCTGGACGGAATCGATCACGAGCTGACCGGACGCGTCAGGCGCGTGCACGCCGGCCGGGTACGGGCGCTGCTCGACGCCGGAAATCTGGTGCTGCTCTCGCCGCTCGGCTACTCCCCGTCCGGCCAGGTGTTCAATCTCGCAGCGGACGAGCTGGCCGCGGACGTGGCGCTCTCCCTCTCTGCCGACAAGCTGATCGCGTTCACCGCCCGGGGCGCGCTCAGGGACGACAACGGCGAGCGTATCTCGCTCGTGAGCCCGGCGGAGCTGCACAATCACGTCGCGGCCGGCGATGCGCATCTGGGTGCCGTGCTGCGGGCCAGCCGCGGCGGCGTGCCCAGCTGTCAGATCGTCTCCTTTCAGGAGGACGGCGCGCTGCTCCAGGAGCTCTATACCGCGGCCGGCGCCGGCACCCAGATTCGCGACAGCTACGATTTCATCCGGCCGGCAACCGTGCCGGACGTGTCGAGCATCGTGGAGGTGATCCGGCCCCTGGAGGACGCCGGGGTACTGGTACGGCGCAGCCGCGACAAGCTCGAGGAGGAGATCGATCATTTCCTGGTGGCCGACATCGACACGAACATCGTCGGCTGCTGCGCCGTCTATCCGTTCGGAGATGCAGCCGAGCTTGCCTGCGTCGCCGTTCACCCTTCCTACCGCGAGGGCGTCGGGCCGCCGGCGGGGGCAAAGAGCCGCCGCGCGCGCATCGGCACCTCGCTCCTCGCGGCCGCCGAGCACCGCGCGGCAAGCCTGGGTGCCCGACAGCTCTTCGTGCTGACCACCCAGACCCGGGACTGGTTTCTCGACCAGGGTTTCAGCGACGCCGGCACTGACGCGCTTCCGGCGCCGAAACAGGCCATGTATAACTACCAGAGAAATGCCAGGGTCATGATCAAGGAGCTGTCCGGCCCGCGCGCGACGCCCGAGCACTCCTGACCGACCCGGCCCACACAGCGGAACCGGTTCAAGAGCAATGACAGACAAGAGCAAGAGACCCTATTCCTCCATCGTCGTGGACGGCATCGCCCAGGCACCCAGCCGGGCGATGCTCTATCCGGTGGGGTTCAAGGAGGAGGACTTCGCCAAGGCGCAGATCGGCATCGCCTCGACCTGGGCGATGGTCACGCCCTGTAACATGCACATCAACGCTCTTGCCGAGGCGGCCGCGATGGGCGCCGACGAGGCCGGCGGCAAAAGCGTGCTGTTCAATACCATCACCGTCTCCGACGGGATCTCCATGGGCACGCCGGGCATGCGCTACTCGCTGGTCTCCCGGGAGGTGATCGCGGATTCCATCGAGACCGTGGTCGGCGCTCAGGGCTTCGACGGCTTCGTGGCGATCGGCGGCTGCGACAAGAACATGCCAGCCTGCGCGATGGCCATGGCTCGCATGGACCGCCCGAGCGTCTTCGTCTACGGCGGCACCATCCAGCCGGGCAAGGCGCGCCGTGACATCATCTCGGTCTTCGAGGCGGTGGGCGGCTACGCTGCCGGAACCGTCTCGGAGATAGAGCTGAAAGACGTGGAGAGCACGGCCATTCCGGGGCCGGGCTCCTGCGGTGGCATGTACACGGCAAACACCATGGCTTCCGCCATCGAGGCGCTGGGACTCTCGCTGCCGAACAGCTCCGCCCAGGAGGCGGTCTCGGAGGCCAAGCGGCGGGACAGCTACAACGCGGGCGCTGCGGTCATGAACCTGATCGAGGCAGGCATCAAGCCGAGCGACATTCTCTCCATGGAAGCCTTCGAGAACGCGATCACCGTCTGCATCGCCCTCGAGGGATCCACCAACGCGGTCCTGCACCTGCTGGCCATCGCGCACGCAGCCCGCATCCCGCTCCGTATGGACGACTTCACCCGGATCGGCAGAAAGGTACCCGTGCTCGCGGACATGCGCCCGGCCGGTCAGTACAGCATGAGCGAGCTGATCGCCATCGGCGGGATCCAGCCCCTCATGAAGATGCTGCTCGACGAGGGGCTGCTGCACGGCGACTGCCTCACGGTCACCGGCCGAACGGTCGCCGAGAATCTGGCCGGGGTCGGCCCGTACCCCGAAGGGCAGTCGGTGGTCCGGTCCTTCGGGAACCCCATCAAGAAGGATTCGCACCTGGTCATCCTCTACGGCAACCTGGCGCCGGAAGGGGCCGTGGCGAAGATCACCGGCCACGAAGGGCTGACATTCACCGGTACCGCCCGCTGCTACCACGGCGAGGAAGCCGCTATGACTGCGATCATGGCCGGGGAGATCCGAAAAGGCGACGTGGTCGTGGTGCGTTACGAAGGCCCCCGGGGCGGTCCCGGCATGCGGGAGATGCTCTCGCCGACCAGCGCCATCAACGGCCTGGGGCTGTCCGGTGACGTGGCGCTGATTACCGACGGTCGCTTCTCGGGCGGCTCCCACGGCTTCGTGATCGGTCACATCACGCCGGAAGCGTACGACGGCGGACCGATTGCCCTGATCGAGGACGGCGACCGGATCACGGTGGACGCCGACGCAAGCACCATCACGCTCAACGTCGACGAGGACACCCTGGCAGCGCGCCGACGGGCCTGGCAGCGACCGGCGCCTTATGCGGACCGGGGGATACTCGCAAAGTATGCGCGCCTGGTGAGCTCCGCGAGCCTCGGTGCGGTCACCGACCGGGACTGATCCGAACGCGGCGCAGGAGCAACAGCCCCATGAACCGGCTGATCGACGTGAGCCACACCGTCGAGCACGGAACCATCACCTATCCCGGTCTGCCCGCACCGGTCATCTGCGACTACCTGAGCCGGGAAGCTTCCCGCACCCAATACGCCGAGGGCACCTCCTTTCACATCGGGCGGATCGACATGGTGGCCAACACGGGCACCTACGTGGACGCGCCGTTTCATCGCTACGAGGACGGGCTTGATCTGGCCGAGCTGCCGCTCGAGTCCCTGGCCGACCTCGATGCCCTGGTGGTGCCTACCAGCGAGCCCATCATCGATGCCGACACATTCGAGCACCTCGACGTGAGCGGCAAGGCCGTTCTGGTGCGCACGGACTGGTCGAAACGCTGGGGAACCCCGGCGTACCTGTCCGGACATCCCTACCTCACCGGCCAGGCGGCGGCGCTCCTGCTCGACCGCGGGGCGGCGCTGGTCGGCATCGACTCACTCAACATCGACGACACCCGCGGCGGCGAACGTCCCGTGCACTCCACCCTGCTCGGCGGGAGCGTGCCCATCGTCGAGCACCTGTGCAATCTCGACGGGCTCCCCGCATCCGGCTTCAGATTCCACGCCGCACCGGTGAAGGTCCGCGCCTTCGGAACCTTTCCGGTTCGCGCCTACGCGGTGGTCCCGGACGGATCGTGACCCAGCGGGTCGTCCTGATCCACGGCCCTCCGGCCTGCGGCAAGCTGACCACCGCGAAAGCACTTCAGGCCCGGATCGGCGGTGTGATTCTGCACAACCACCTGACCTACAACCTGGCCCGGATCCTCTTCGAGATCGACGACCCGAGACTGGTGGCGCTGCATCGGGAGCTCAGGCTCGTCATGCTCCGCTATGCGCTCGCCGAGGACATGCCGGACCTCATCCTGACGCTCGTCTACGCCGAGCCCGATCCCGGCGACACCGTCGCCGAGATCGTCGCCCTGATCGAGAGCCATGGGGCCGAGCTGGTGCCCGTGTACCTGGAATGCCCGGAGACCGAGCTGCTGATCAGGGTGGCGGCCGAGGGTCGGACAGCCAGCGGCAAGCTCACCTCGACGGAACGGCTCAAAACGCTGCTCGCCGGTCATCGCCACCCGCCGCTGCCCCACCCCATGACGCACATCATCGCGAACGGCGAGAAGAGCGCCGAACGCGTGGCCAGTGAGATCCAGGCCTTGCTCGAATCCGCGTCCGGATCGTGACGCGCTCCATTGATCCCGAGCCGAGAATTGCGCATAGTTCACCCGGATTCGCTCATAGTCCCCTAAGTCACTGAACTGGATTGATTTAAGGGTTTCACCTCCCGCCACCGTGCGGGGGTAGAGCCCGGGAGACCGGTCAACGGCCATGCAGGAGAGATCGGCACGCTGTCTTCGGCTCGCAGCCATCGCGTGGCTGCTGCTCGCCCTCGCGACGCCGGCCGGTGCGGATTCCCCCAAAGTGAACCGGATCCTGGTGGACAAATCCGAGCGAACCCTGGTGCTGTTCAGCGACGGCCGTCCCATCCGCAGCTATCCGATCTCCCTCGGACTGAACCCCGTGGGGGACAAGCGCTTCGAGGGTGACAAGCGTACCCCCGAGGGCATCTACCTGATCGACGCCAAGAACCCGAACAGCGCCTACCACCTGTCGCTGCACATCTCCTATCCCAACGAGCGCGATGTACGCGCCGCCCGTGCGCGCGGCTGGGACCCGGGCGGTATGATCATGATTCACGGCCTGCCCACAGGTCTGATCAAGGCGTCCAGCAAGTACGACTACGACTGGACCGACGGCTGCATCGCGGTGAGCAACGCCGCCATCGAGGAGATCTGGCGACTCGTGGACGAAGGCACGCTCATCGAGATCACGCCTTAGCCTTAACCGCGCACCGCCGCTAACGGAGGATCCCCTATGGACTGGAAGGTGCTGCTCACCATCTTCGGCACGGTGTTTCTCGCCGAGCTCGGCGACAAGACCCAGCTCGCGACGGTGCTATTCGCCACCCGCGAGTCCCTGCACCCGCTCGTCGTGTTTCTGGGCGCCTCTCTCGCCCTCATCGCCTCGAGCGCCCTGGGGGTGGCCGCCGGCAGCTTCATCGCCGATCAGATCGACACCCGGGTCCTTTCCTACATCGCCGGTATCGGATTCATCCTCATCGGTGCCTGGACCATCTGGAACGCCGGCTGAGCGATGCGCTGGGCAAGCGCGACGGCGGTTCGCGTGACGATGGTACGGGTCAGAGTCCTTCGCGGGAGTTGATCCCGTCGAGCGGGAAAATGGGCCGGCGGACATGCTCGAAGGTGAGCTCCGAGTAATCCGACGTGCACACGCCCCGTCCGGCACATTCCACCACGTGGGCCACCAGGGGCATGAAGCCCACCCGATAGTGAATCCGTGATTTGAGCATCAGATAGCGCCGCGCGGTCGGCTCGATCCCCACACTACGGAAGCAGCCCGGGTCGAACGGCTCGATGTGGCGCGAGACGACCACGATATCCACGCCGCCGACGGTCAGCACGGCTGTCTTGCCCATGTTCATGGTGAGCCCGCGGGACATCGCCACCGTGGCCGGAAAACGACCATCGGAGATCAGCTTCACCCGACCCGTGAGCGCAAGCGGTGCGCTCTGCTCGGCGAGCGCCGGCATGGGCAGCTTGCCGCCGAGCGAGACGCTGACTTCCGCGCCCACCCCGGCCTCCTCCATGGTCGCGACCGCTGCCGGGTCGTAGATGCCGAACACGGCCACGTCGTCGAGTCCCTGGGCGAGGATGGCTCCCAGCACCTCCGTGGTATCCATGGTGCCGCCGGAGGCGGTGTTGTCGTAGTGATCGAGCAGCAGCACGGGGCCATCCGCGGTCTCCGCCAGCGCCTCGGCCCGCTCGAGAGACTCGGCGAGCGGCTCGACCTGATAAACGAACGATCGTCTTTCTTCCCAGGCCCGATCCAGGAGCTCGTCGCGATAACGCTCCGCGAGTGCCGCATCGCCGTCCGTCACCACCACCACCGACAGACCGGCATTGACGATGTCCGCATGGGGAAAGCCGGTGAACAGGCTCACCGACAGCGCACCGGCGGCTTCCATCTCCCGAGCCCGCGCCTGCAGCTCCCGGTTGGGAAAATCGTCCGTGCCCTGGCGCATGACGTGCGGGAGCATCGGCGCGTTGCCCCAGGCCATGACCGGGCGCACCCGGCCCGCAAGCGTCGCCAGCGTGATCCGTCCCGCCTTCAGGGCCGCGGTGTCCATGTCCACGTGGGGATAGGTCTGGTAGCCCGAGATGACCGTGGCATTCGCCACCATCTCCGGGTAGAGGTTCGCATGCATGTCGAGCGCCACGCCGATCGGCACATCCGGCGCAACGGCACGCACCCGGCGCAGCAGCTCGCCCTCACCATCCTCGAAACGCTCGGTCACCATGGCGCCGTGCAGATCGAGCAGAATGGCGTCGGGAACGGTGGCAGCGGCGGCGACGATCCGCTCGGCGATGTACTCATAGGCCGCGTCCGCTACCGGCCCGGAGGGCGGCGCGCCCGCCACAACCGGGATGTCGACCACGGCCGAATGCTCCGCCGCCGCCTGGAGGAATCCTCCCACGCAACTTGCCGTGCCGGTGTAGATGCGTTCGGCGTCCGGGCCCGAGACCGGTTCTCCCCGGCCGCCGGAGAAACGATCCAGATCCGTCGGCACGGGAGAAAAGGTGTTGGTCTCGTGACTCATGGTCGCGATCACGATGCGCATGGTTGGTCCTCCCCGAGCCGGATGCGCCGGCCTTGTGACGGACAGTGATGGTAAGGGTCGGCCCGGCCGCCGACAATCGAACCGGCCGCCACTTGGTATCGACGGAAGGCTTAATTACCATGTTCCGTGGCGCACGCAGCCCGATGCTGCCGATCGAGGCCAACGTGATATCCACCGAAATCACTCCGAAACTCGTCGTTCACACTGCCGCCGGAGACACCGATCTCGGCCAGGTGACGGAAGCCACGCGGGCATGGTACGACAGCCCCGATTTCGACCCGGATCTGCCCGTGCTCTGGGATCTGCGGGCGGCCACGTTCCGGCAGCCCGTGGAGGACGTTTCCGAGTGGTCGGAGTCGAACCGGACGCTGGTCAACGCGCAGCGCGCGGGGCGCAAGACCGCCTGGGTCTTCCCGAACCCGAAGGCGGCCGAGTTCGCCGTGGAGCTGCTCACGCGCTACGACTTTCATCATCGGGTGCGCATCTTCCACAATGACATGGAGGCGGCCATCTCGTGGCTCACCTCCACCATCCGGTAATCGCGCGGGGACTCGGGCATGGCTGGGGTCGACGACATCATCAGTGAATGGATCCGGAAAGCGGAGCGGACCGGCGAGCTCAAGCGGGGACCTTACTGGGGTAAGCCGTTCGATCTCGACGACGGGTACGACGAGACGCCAGCGCGGCTGCGCATGGCGTACCGCATCCTGAAGAACGCCGGCTACGTGCCGGCGGAAGTGGCGCAGCTGAATCACCTGGCCGAGCTGAAGGAGCGTCTTGCGGCCGCTTCCGACGCTGGAGAGCGCGCGCGCCTCGAGCGGGCCGTCGCAGCGCAGACGGCGCGCGTGCGCGAGTTGCTGCGCGCGATCCAACGGGATTGAGCATGTTCGTCCCCCCGGGATTCCACGTACCGGCCGGTCTCGAGCATCCCCGCTTCCGCCTGCGCATGCTCGCCGCCTGCGACGCCGAGGCCGACTACGAGGCCGTGATGGCATCCCAGGCGCGATTGCGACGCGGGTCACCGCACGGCTGGCCGCGCGAAGGCTTCACGCTGGCAGAAAATCGCGAGGACCTGGCCCGGCACGAGCGCGAGTTCCGGGAGCGTATCGCTTTCGCCTACACGGTGTTGGCCCCGGATGAGTCCCGGGTGCTCGGCTGCGTCTACATCAATCCGCCCACTGCCGACGAGGCCTCAGGAGACGGCAGGTCAGCGGCGGACGTGTACCTGTGGGTGCGCGACGAGCATCATCCGCAGCTCACCCGCAGCCTGTTCGACGCCGTCGACACGTGGCTGCGCGAGCAGTGGCCCTTCGATCACATTCGCTACGTACGCACCGGGTACTATCTCGACCAGGCTGAACAGTGCCCATCGTCACCATAGAAACCCTGTCGGACCACCCGTTGTCACAGGACGACGCGTTGCCCACGTCGGAGCAGCTCCAGTCGCTGGCGGACGCGCTGGGCGAGCTGTTCGGCTCTCAACCCTCGGGCACGTGGGTCCGCGCCCGGCAGCAGCAGCGGGCGTACTATGCGGAGAACCTGATCGAGATCGGCCCGGAGATGCGTCCGGTGATCGTCGAGGTCATCAAGTCCGAGCTCGACCCCGGCCGCAATCTGGATATCGAAGCGGCGGCCATCTGCGCGCTGGTCGCCCAGGTGCTCGGTCGACGCACCCAGAGCGTCCATGTGATCTACCAGCCCCCCGCCCGGGGCCGGGTGGCTTTTGGGGGCAAGCTTGTCCGCTGAG
>JASFLG010000093.1:0-10749 GCA_050118205.1 Pseudomonadales bacterium | reverse complement strand
GGCAGGTCATGGGCCGATCCTCGTAGATGCTGCAGACGCGGTCACGGAGCATGGGACAGTGGCCATCGGCACGCCGCGCGAGCACGCGATGCCCCGCAGGCGCCCCTGGCGCCGGAAACAGCAGGGCGGCCGGCACCCTGCGACGGGCTCCGGCATCCGCCGGGCCGACGTGCACGAAGTAGCCGCCGGAGCAGCAGGCGGTGCAATCGCCGCAGGGCACGTCGATGGCTGTGCGATGCGTGAGGGCCCGACTCATGGCGGAGAGCCAGCCGTTGAACGGACCGGCGGCGAGGGGTGCCTCGGGTGAGGGTTCGAGCCTGGCGACGGGGAGGGTCACGCGCCCTCCTCCCGGTGACCTGGAGGAGGGATGAGGGTAACCCAGGGCGTTCCCGAGATCAGTTCACGCTGGAGAGCTGGCTCGCCCGGCGGGACTTCATCTCGTTGGCCTGCTCCATGCGCTTCTTGATGATGTTCTGCACCACGGCGACCGTCGTCCAGTCGTGCAGCATCAGGCGCTGGCAGCTGTCGCATTTGGCCTGCTGGGAGCGGACGACCAGGGCGAGCAGGTTGCTGTAAGGCATGCGGGAGATGTGGTTGCAGTGCGAGCACTCCAGCCCCACTGCGGGATCGAGGCCAACGTAGTCCATGACGTCCTTCAGCTCCTGTCCGGAAAATCCTTTTCGAGGACATTCTATGCATCGCTCCGTGCGCGCGAAGCCCGAAGGTTCAGAACTGTGATGCGGCGCACGGCTCAACGGGGCGCGAGATCACTCAGCCCGTCGCGGAACTCGGGGGCGGCGATGGCGATCAGCCGCCGCGCCCGCTCGGCCACCGACTGCCCCTTCAGGCTCGCCACACCGTGCTCGGTCACCACCAGGTCCACGTCCGTGCGCAGAGCCGTCACCAGCTCCACCCGGGGAACGATGCGCGACACGGTCCCACCCCGGGCGGTGGCATTCATGGCGATGATGGAACGCCCCCCGCGGGACGCCCGCGCAGCGCGCATGAAGTCCACCGAGCCTCCGGTGCCGGAGATCTGACGGCCGCCGGCGACCTCCGCGTTCACCTGCCCGTAGAGGTCCACCTCCACTGCGGAGTTGATGGACACGAAGTTGTCCAGCTCGCGGATCACGGCCACCTCGTGGGTATGGTTCGCGCCCCTGAACACCACCTCCGGGGTCTCGGCGAGCCAGTCGTAGAGTCCCGTGCTGCCGAGCGCCATACCGGTGACGGCCAGCCCCTTGTCGACGCCCTTTCTCGTGCCGGTGACGTTGCCCGCCCGGATCAGGGCCATGCCCCCATCGTCGATGAGCCCCCCGTGCAGACCGAGATCGTTGCGGTCCCCCAGCGCCTTCAGTATGGCGGCAGGGATGGAGCCGATTCCCGTCTGAATGCAGTCTCCATCGCGGATGAGAGCTGCGACGTTGGCACCGATGGTTGCTGCAGCGGAATCGATCACCGGCGGCGGCATCTCCGGCAGGGCGCGCCGGGAGGGCACCACGCAGTCGATGGCGGCCTCGTCCAGCGGCAGCCCACCGGCCGGTGCGGTGATGGCCTCGTTCACCTCCACGATGAGCGTCCGTGCGGCGGCCATGGCAGCCCCGGCGAAGTCCACGTTCGGCCCGAGCCGGAGCCGTCCGCGTGCATCCCGAGCCGCCTGCAGGAGCGCCACGTCCACGCGTTCACCGAGGTGGTCGTACACGGCACGCATCTGCATGGGCACGAAGTCGAGGCGATCCGCTGCTGCGTCCCTGAGCACCGGCGTCATGAAGAAGGTTTCCATCCGGGCATCCGGTGCCAGGGTCGTGAAGTCCGTCCGGTTGAAGCCGGCGAGCGGAAACTGGATGAACGTGAGCCCGCCGGGCAGCCTGGCGGACGACAGGGCCTCGAGCACGGCGGTCGGCTCGTTGGAGCTGCCGGCCACCCAGATGCGCTGGCCCGGCTCGAGAAAATCCTGCGGTACGCTCATGTCATCCCCTGTCAGCAATCCGTGTGGTCCCCGATCCCGCCCCGGGCCGGATGTGCGAGCATAAGGGGTTCGACCACGGACGAGCCAATCAACCGCGACCATGTCCAGCGCGCTCCCGGACTTTCACCCGTCGATCCGGCGCTGGTTCGACGAGAACTTCGCAGCGCCCACGCCGGTGCAGGCACAGAGCTGGCCGCTGATCGCCGCCGGCGAGCACGTGCTGGCAACCGCTCCCACGGGCAGCGGCAAGACGCTCACCGCCTTTCTCTGGGCCCTCAACCAGTTCGCCGCCGGCGAATGGGCTCCCGGTCAGACCCGGGTGCTCTATGTCTCGCCGCTGAAGGCCCTGAATACCGACATCCGCGACAACCTGCTCGTTCCCCTGCAGACGCTCCAATCCGACGGCGGCTTCCCGGAGGTGCGCGTTCAGACCCGTTCCGGCGACACGGCCCAGGGCGAGCGCCAGCGCATGCTGCGCCGACCTCCGGAGATCCTCATCACCACCCCGGAGAGCCTGGCGCTGCTGCTCACCACCCGCAACGGACAGAGCGCCCTGTCGCACGTCCAGACGGTGATCCTGGACGAGGTACACGCGGTCGTGGACAACCGTCGCGGCGTGCAGCTGATGACCTCGCTCGAGCGGCTCGCCGAGCTCGCCGGCGAGTTCCAGCGCCTGGCGTTGTCCGCCACCGTGGAGCCGCTGGAGCCGGTGGCCGCGTACGTGGGCGGGTACGATGCGGCCGGCGCTGCTCGCCCGGTGCGCATCGTCCGGGCCCACGCGGGCAAGTCCATCGAATTCCGGGTGCGTTTCCCCGAGACGGTGCGCGAGGCGATCGAGAACGGCCGGAAGATCTGGGACCCGCTGGCCGACGCGTTCCGCGACGTGATCGACGCCAATGCCGCGACCCTGTTCTTCACCAATTCCCGGCGCCTGGCGGAGAAGATCACCCTGAAGATCAACGAGGACCGGGTCGGACCCCTCGCGTACGCGCACCACGGCTCGCTCGCCCGGGAGATCCGCACTGCGGTCGAGCAGCGGCTGAAGGGCGGCGAGCTGTCCGCCATCGTCGCCACCAGCTCGCTGGAGATGGGCATCGACATCGGCCATCTGGACGAGGTGGTGCTGGTGCAGTCGCCTCCATCCGTCGCTGCCACGCTGCAGCGGATCGGACGCGCCGGGCATCGGGTGGGCGAGACCAGTCGCGGCAGCCTCTACCCCACCCACGCCCAGGACTTCCTGGAGGCCGCGGTGCTCGCCCGGGCGCTCAGCGAGCGGGACATCGAGCCGCTGGTGCCGCTCGCCGGTTGTCTCGACGTGCTCGCCCAGATCATCATCTCCACCGCCGCCGCGGAGGAGTGGCGTACCGACGATCTCTACGCCCTGCTCCGCCGGGCGGCGCCCTACCGGCACCTCGGCCGTGCGCAGTTCGAGCTGGTCATCGAGATGCTCGCCGGCCGCTACGCCGGCTCGCGGGTCCGCGAGCTGAAGCCGCGGATCGCCTACGACCGCATCCGCGGCACGGTCAGGACGCTGAAGAGCGCCCTGTTCGCGTTCTACACCAGCGGCGGCACCATTCCCGACCGCGGCTACTACAAGCTCAGGCACGTGGACACCGGCGCCGTCATCGGCGAGCTGGACGAGGAGTTCGTCTGGGAGGCCAAAGTCGGTCAGCGCTTCTCATTCGGGACCCAGCACTGGCAGGTCCAGAAGATCACTCACGATGACGTCCTGGTGCGGCCCGCGCACCCGGACGGTGATGCGCCCCCCTTCTGGCGGGCCGAGAGCTACAACCGGAGCTTTCACTTCTCCGAGCGGATAGGACGGTTTCTGGAAGACGCGGAGGAAGCGCTCTCGTCGGATCGCGAGGCGGATCTCCTCACCGAGCTCGAAGCAAGGCGCGGCTTCGAGCCAGCGGCCGCCGCGGAGCTCCTCGACTACCTGAAGCGGCAGCGCGCCGCGACCGGGACGAATCTGCCGCACGGCCACCACTTGCTGCTCGAGCTCGTGCGTGCCGGGCCCGGCGGCTACCGCGGGCCGGATCAGATCTCGCAGCTCGTGATGCACACCTTCTGGGGTGGCCGGGTGAACCGGCCGTGGGCGATCGCGCTCGCCACGGCGCTCGGCCGGCGTCTCGACTACGCGCCCGAGATTCACGCGGACAACAATGCACTCGCCATTCAGTTCAAGTCCCCCATCGATCCCGCCGAGCTCCTCTCCCTGGTCAGAGCGGACAACTTCCGCGGGCTGCTGGCCGAGTCCATCGAAGGATCGGGCTTCTTCGGCGCGCGCTTTCGCGAGTGCGCCGGTCGCGCGCTGCTGCTGACCCGGGCCCGATTCAACCAGCGCCTGCCGCTGTGGATGAGCCGCCTGCAGGCGAAGAAGCTCATGAAGACGGTGAGCGCCTACCCGGATTTTCCGGTGCTGCTGGAAACCTGGCGAACGTGCCTGGAGGACGAGTTCGATCTGGACCATCTGGCAAACCAGCTCGACAAGCTCGCGGACGGGGTGATCCGCTGGAGCTGCGTCAGCACCAGCTCGCCCAGCCCGTTTGCTACCAACATCACCTTCGATCAGGTGAGCCGCTACATGTACGCGGACGATTCGCCGGAAACCGACGCCAGGAGCTCCCTGTCCGATGCGCTGATCGCCGACGTGCTCGCGCACGACCGGCTGCGGCCGCGCCTGGCACCCGAGGTCGTGCGGCGCTTCGAGGAGAAACGTCAGCGGACCCATCCCGACTACCAGCCCGCTGAGCCCGACGATTGGCGCGAATGGGTCAAGGAGCGGGTTCTGACCCCCGTGGCCGAATACGCCGGACCCGACGCCGGGGTGGTCCGGATCACGGACGGCACACGACGCTGGATCGCGCATCCGGAAGTCCTCGACGTGCTCACCCGCACGGGCCTCGTGGCGGCCGCGTCCGTAGACGAGCCGATCATACCGGTACCGGACCCGCGGAGCGCGGAAGAGCTCGCCCGGGAGATTCTGAGCTTCTACGGACCCAGGACCCGGGCGCAGATCGAAGCCCTCCTGCCGAGCGTGCCCGAGGCCCTGCTCGACGAAGAGAACGGCTTCATCGTGGGCCAGCTTGTCGAGGACAGTGAGGACAATTTCTTCTGCGACGCCGACAACTACGAGATCCTGCTGCGCTTTCAGCGCGCGGCACTGCGCCCGGACGTGGTCGCGAAGCCGGCACAGATGCTCCCCGCATTCCTGGCCCGCTGGCAGGGATTCGGCAGCACGCCGGACCCGAACGCGGTGCTGGACGCGCTCGGCAGCCTCCGGGGCTTCAGCGCGCCCGTTCGCGTCTGGATTCAGGACCTCCTGCCCGCGCGTCTCGCGGGGATCAGCCCGGGCAGCGTGGACCAGGCCCTCGCCGAGGCCGGCCTCGTCTGGTTCGGCACGGGCAGGGAAACCATGACGATCGCCTATCCGGAGGATGCCGCCCTGCTCGGGACGGCCACGGACCTGCCGGCGGACAGCGAGCTGGCGATCAAAGAGGTGACCACTGCCTTTCACGACCCGGCGGCTCGCTACGCATTCACACAGCTTGCGGACAATCAGTCCGCACCCCTCGATGTCTTCGCGGAGCGGTTCTGGCGCGCCGTGTGGGCAGGGCGGGTGCACGCAGACAGCCTCACACCGCTGCGTCAGGGCCTGGAAAGGGGCTTCGACATCGCCCCTCTGGGGGCGACGGGCGCACCGTCTCGCCGGCTGCGGCGAGGTGCCCTGCGGGCTGCGCCCCGGGGCTTTGCCGGCAACTGGCAACGCTCCCCCGCCGTCGAGCCCGACAGCGACCCGCTGGCCGCTCTGGAGACCAACAAGGAGCGGGCCCGCATGCTCCTCGATCGCTACGGTGTTCTCACCCGGGAGCTCGCCAACCGGGAAGGGGGGCTGTTGCGCTGGGCGAAACTGTTCCGCGCGCTGGCCATGATGGAGCTGGCCGGGGAGATCGTCTCGGGCTACTTCTTCGAAGGCTTCTCGGGGCCGCAGTTCATCACGCCGGCCGCCCTGCAGTCCTTCCTTTCGGGCCGGCCGCCGGGCACCTTCTGGTGCTCAGCGATGGACCCTGCCTCCCCCGCCGGCCTCGGCCTGATGGATCCCCGGCTGCCACAGCGACGACCCCAGAACTACCTTTCCTATCTGGATGACGAGCTGGCCCTGGTGGTCGAGAACGCCGGCAGCCGGCTCACCTTTCACCTGCCGCCGGATCAGGCGCGCCTGCCGGAGACCCTCGGACCCCTGGAGCACCTGGTGGCCACGCGTCGACGGGTGGCTGTCGAGACCATCAACGGTGAGGACGCCCGCACCAGCCCCTACCTGACCCCGATCGGGTCAATTCTCAAAGGTGTGAAGGACCACAAGCTAATCACCCTGGAATCCCGGTAGTTTCGGCCCTCGGAGATCTCTCGGGAAGTACTGGATGATTCTCACCGGCTCGATCGGCGATGACGGGCTACGCGACCGGCTGTCCGCCCTCGCGGACGGTCTCGGCTGGAGCTGCTGGATCACGCACGACGGCGCGCTGCTCGGGCCCATGCTCGATGCCCTGTCGAATCCGCCCGATGCAATCGTCAGTGACGACCTGGCACTCCTCGAGAGCCTCCCCGACATCGGCATCGCCCGCATCCTGCTGGCCGTGGAGACCTTCGAGCACCCTTCGCTGTTCGTGATCGACGCCTCGGAGGACGACGAGTGGCTGCGTCAGCACCTGTTCAACTGCATCAACACGGCGCGGTTGAAGTCCCGCTTCCGGAACAGCGGCGGTCGTGAGCCGATCACCCGTCTGCCTCGCCATCAGGAGCTCGTCGGTGCCCTCATTGCCCGCCGCGGCCTGCCCGTCGCGCTCCTTGTCGTTCAGGTGGACCACGCCGAGCATCTGTACGCGAACCTCGACCCGGTGAGCCGCACGGATCTCCTCGACGCTCTGGCCACCCGCCTCAAGCTCGCCGTGCCGGGCACCGGCATGATCGGCTTCTACGACGCCGGCTGCTTCATCGTCGTTCTGCCGGATCAGCCTGCCGATTCCCTGATGCGCACGGCGGACGGCATACGGGCCGCGGCGCGTACGCCGCTCACCTACTCCGGCGGCGAGATTCATCTGACCGTGAGCATCGGCTGCAATCACGTGGAGGAGTACAGGAACTTCGACCTTCTCTGGCAGGGGGCCTGGCAGGCCGTCAATCGCGCCACCAGCCAGGGTGGCAACCGCACCGAGGGTGGGCCCACGGACCACATCGGCAACCGGCTGCCCCGGGCGCTCGAGCGCGAGGAGTTCTCGCTCATGCTGCAGGGACAGTGGTCCGACCAGCGCCTCACCGGGGTCGAAGCCCTGCTTCGCTGGCAGGGTCTGGAAGTGGGCGAGCTGGCACCCAGCCACTTCATCCCGGTCGCCGAGCAGGAAGGCTTCATCACCCGTATCGGTGACTGGGTCCTGGAGAAGGCGAGCACGGCGGCAAGCAACTGGCTCGAGCACCTGATCCGGCCCATCTACCTCTGCGTGAACATCTCGCCCCAGCAGTTCGTGAACGAGGCTATCACCCGGCAGATCGAACGCCTGAAACGGGAACGATGGCTGGATCCCGCCATGCTGGAGCTGGAGCTGTCGCTCGCCAGCATGCTGATGCTCGTGGACGAGCATCGCGACCAGCTCTACCGGCTCCGGGACTGGGGCGTGCGTTTTGCGATCGACAACCTGGGCACTGAGCTCATCAACTTCGATCGTCTGCTGCGCTGCCCGGCGGACACCCTCAAAATCGACCGCCACCTGGTGGCGAAGGTCACGCGGCACCCGTCGAGCCGGGCGCTCGTGGAAGAGATCGTGGCGATCGGGGAGCGCTTTCAGCTCCGCCTGGTCGCCGTCGGCGTGGAAACCCCGGAGCAGCAGAAGGTGCTGGGCCAGCTCGGCGACGTGGAGATTCAGGGATACCTGCTCTCTCCGCCGGTACCCATCGAAGAGTTCCATCAGCTACTATCCACAGGGCAGACCAAGCAGCAGAAGGAATCCTGAGCCTGCTTTACCTCAGCCCTCCGGAGTGTCTCGAGCACGAGATGCAGACCGGCCACGCCGAACGACCCGACCGGCTGCGTGCCATCAATCAGTACCTCTCGGCAACAGGGCTGCTCGACCGTCTCGAGCAACGCACCGCCGCCCCGGTGGACGACCTCATCCTGGCCACGGTGCACGATCCCGCCTATCTGGCGAGCCTCAAGGCGATGTCCCCGAAATCGGGGATCGTCGCGGTCGATCCGGATACCGCCATGTGCCCGGCAACGCTGACCGCTGCCCATCTCGCCGCCGGCGCCGTCGCGGACGCGGTGCGTGCCGTCCTCGCGGGGGAGGCACAAACCGCATTCTGTGCCGTGCGTCCGCCAGGCCATCACGCGGAGCGGGACGCAGCCATGGGCTTCTGCTTCTACAACAACGTCGCCGTGGGAGCGAGCGTGGCGCTCAGCCAGCCGGGAATCGAGCGCGTCGCCATCCTCGACTTCGACGTGCACCACGGCAACGGCACGGTGAACATCTTCGCCGACCGCCCCGAGGTGCTCGTCTGCTCCACGTTCCAGCACCCCTTCTATCCGAACCGCTACCACGAGATCGAACGGCCGAACATCGTCAACACGCCGCTGCCCGCCGGCACCGGCAGCCGGGACTACCGCGCCGCCGTGGAGGCGGCCTGGCTGCCCGCACTGCAGAGGCACCGGCCGGACCTGATCCTGGTTTCCGCCGGCTTCGATGCCCACAAGGACGACCCGCTCGCAGAGCTCGAGCTCACCGAGGCGGACTACACGTGGATCACCACCCTGATCACCGATGCGGCCGCCCGGTACTCGCACAATCGGGTGGTCTCCACGCTCGAGGGCGGCTACGACCTGAACGCGCTGGCCCGCTCCGTGGCCGCGCACGTGGAAGTCCTCGCCTCGCCGCCCTGAGGTCGCCGTGCCGCCCGTCTTCACCCTTGCCGACCTCTCCCTGCTCATGATCGAGCCCGTGTCGCCGGATTGGGATGCCTGCCTCATCGTCGATCTCACCGGTAGCGAAACGCTGCCGACCGACCGGGCCGCCGCCATGGGTACCTGGCTCGCCGATCAGCCGACACCGGTGATCGGGATCGGAGACGAGGAGGGTACCCGGAGCGACCCTCTCATCGCGGGCGTGGATCTGGTGGCCCCCGCCGCGGAGGCGGACCGGTGCCGGGAGGCGGTGGCGCGCAATCCCGATGCGGCAGCGGTGCTGATGGAGGTGCTGCGCATCACCGCCGGTATGCCTGCGCGAGACGCCCTCATCGTCGAATCCCTCGCCTACGCCACCCTGCAGGGCGGACCGGAGCATGGACGCTGGCTTGCCGCCGAGCGGCAGGTGCGACCCGGACGTGCCCTGCCGCCGAAAACGGACATCGTCGAGCTCGATCGCCAGGGCGAGGTGCTTCTGGTTCGCCTGAACAGCCCCGAGACACGAAACTCCCTGTCGGTACCGATGCGGGATGCGCTCACCGACGCCTTTCGGCTGTCGGCACTCGACGACTCGATCCAGCGGGTGGTGGTTTCCGGCAATGGTCCCTGCTTCAGCGCCGGCGGCGACCTTTACGAGTTCGGGCTCGCGGCCAACCCGGCCACCGCGCACCGGGTGCGCCGCCGTGCCATGCCGGCCGTCTATCTGATTCCCCAGGCGGACCGTTGCGAGTTCCACCTGCACGGCGCCTGCATCGGCGCCGGCATCGAGATCCCGGCCTTTGCCGGGACCGTCGTCGCGAGTCCGGACGCCCACTTCCGCCTGCCCGAGATCGGCATGGGACTGATCCCGGGGGCCGGGGGCTGCGTGAGCATTCCGCGCCGGATCGGCCGTCACCGGGCCGCACGGATGGCGCTGCTCGGCGACCGGGTATCGGCGGATCAGGCCCTCGCCTGGGGGCTGGTGGATGCCATCGCCAGCTGATCGTGCCCGGCGATGACCTCCCCGGCGCGCAGCGTGAGACGCACCATCTCGCGCGAGAGCACCTTGCGTGCCGCCAGCCACGGGCGATCGAGGAGCACCAGATCCGCGGGGGCACCCACGGCCACCGCCCGTGGCGTGCCCGGATCCGAGGCGCTTCCGGTAAACAGAGCCAGGGCCTGCTCCGGGGTGAGCGCCTCTTCAGCGCCGAGCAATGCGCCGTCCCGTGTCCGTCGGGTCACGGCGGCACGCATGGCGAGCCACGGATCGGCCCGGCCGAAGGGCGCATCGGATCCGGCCGCCAGCCCTACCCCGGCGGCGAGGAAGCTCCGCGCCCGGTACAGCAAGGGCTGGTCGCCGACCGGCACGTCGCGCAGGTAGGCATCCCCCCGCTCGGCCACGAAATTGGGCTGGGTGACCACGACCAGACCCAGATCGCGAATACGCTCGAGCAGCGGATCGGGCGTAACCGAGGCATGCTCGATCCGGTCGCCCGGCTGCGTGCCGGCCTCGTCGAGGGCCGCGATCGCAAACACCAGCTCCGTCTCGGTCACGCAATGGAACGCCACGGCGCGACCGCGTCGGTGGCTTCCGCGGATCAGCCCGCACAAGTCATCGAACGCAGGCAGGTCGCTGTCGTGCAGGTGAACCTTGGTCGGACCGATTTCGGCCAGCGCCGTGCCCCCACCCGGCTCGAGCTCCGGGCGTCCGGCGAGGAGCAGGCGCTGGCGGAGCTCGCCCCGGCGCTGCGCTTCTGACAAATGATTCAACGCGGCAGCATCGTTCTCCGGGGTCATGTCCGTCACTCCGGTCAACCCGGCGGCGGCGAGCTCGAAGCTCAATGTC
>JASFLG010000092.1:0-10761 GCA_050118205.1 Pseudomonadales bacterium | reverse complement strand
GCCGGTGCAGCCTCAGGCCGCAGCCTGTCGGCGCACTCGGGACAGGCCAGAACCTCGGCGAGCGTCGCCAGATCGACCATCACTCCCGACCGTTCGGAATCCCGATGCCCTCCGGTGGCCGGAACTCCGGTACGCCCATCCGTGTGTCCGGGCCGATAGGATGACGCAGGCATGAACACGCCGTCTCCCCTTCCAATCGGATCAACCATAGCACGCGTCGACAGACCGCGGACCCGACGTCAGTACCCGCTGTTCCGGTTCACAGATCTGCGTCGGGGAACTCTTCTTTGCGATCAAGGCCTTATAATGAAGCATCGTCTGGAGGTCCCTCCCATGTGCCGGCTCATCCTGGCTACCGTCGCCCTTCTCGTGGTGTCATTCGGGTGGGCGGATGACGACTTCAGCGTCCCTCGGGACGACGTTCGAATGTTGAGCTTCCTGCACACCCATACCGGCGAGCGCATCAGCGTGGTCTTCTGGAGAAACGGCAAGTATGTGAACGAGTCTCTCGACCGCATCAACCGGTTCCTGCGCGACTTCCGCACCAAGGATCAGGTCGAGATGGATCCCGAGCTGCTGGAGCTGCTCTACGAGATTCACCGCAAGACCGGCAGCCGGGAGCCATTCGAGGTGATCTCGGCGTACCGCTCTCCCAGAACCAATGAGATGCTGCGCGGACGCAGCGCAGACAGCGGCGTCGCGAAGAAGAGCCAGCACCTGCTCGGCAAGGCCATCGATGTACGCCTCCGGGACGTACCCATCGCGACGCTGCGCAAGGTCGCCTACGACCTGCACCGCGGTGGTGTCGGCTACTACGAGAAGTCAAACTTCGTGCACGTCGATACGGGCCGGTTCCGCACCTGGTAGCGCGGCGCAAGGCGGGGCTCACCCGGACGGCGCATCGAGCCCCGCGAGCAGCGGCACATCCAGACCGTAAACGTCCTCGTAGAAAAGGCCGTTCCCTTCATCGTCCACGTCGGCCGTGGCGTAGAGCAGAACGATCGGTACCGGGTGCGGCAGGTGCACCACCTCCGTTTTTCCCGATGCCACGATCGCCTCGAGGGATTCCGGGTCCCACCGGTCCGGATCGGACAGCAGGAGCTCGGCCAGCCGGTACGGCGCTTCCACCCGAACGCAGCCGGAGCTGAGCGCCCGGCAGGTCTGTCCGAAGAGCTGCGGGGTCGGCGTGTCGTGCATGAACACGAAGTGCGTGTTGGGGAAGACGAACTTGATCCTGCCCAGCATGTTCCAGGGTCCCGGGCGTTGCCGGATGCTGTGGGCCAAGTCCTCGGCCCTGCGGGCTGACCAGTCCACGGTTTGCGGATCGACCGGGTTTCCCTCGCCATCGAGCACCTCCAGGTGCCGGCTCTCCAGATAGGTCGTACCTTCTCTACGCACGGCTGGCAGGATGTCCTTCTCCAGGATCGTGGGCGGCACGATCCAGGAGGGGTTGATCACGAGATAGTCGATCGCGTCCCGAAACGTCGGCGTCTGCCTGTCGGGTCGGCCTATGATGACCCGGCTGGACCACACGGTCTCGGATGACTGCAGCAGCTGCGCCCTGGCGGCCGCGATGTTGATCAGAACCAGGGACTCCGGCTGGCGCCGGAAGTCGTCCAGCACCCATCGGGCCCGTTCCAGGGTAGCACGCACCTGTCCGATCCGGTCTGTCACGCTCACGTTCAGCGCGGCAAGGGTCTTCGGCCCGACGATGCCGTCGATGGCAAGGCCGTGACGGTTCTGGAAGGTTCGGACGGTCTCCTCGAGTGTCGGGCCGTATACGTCTTTCGGAATGTTGGCAGTCCTGGCCGTGGGCAGCGTGACCGCAAGCCGGCGCCGCACCTCGAGCACCCGCGCACCGCGATCGCCCAGCTGTAGCGTGGGTCCTTCCGTCACGGCCGGCCAGCCACCGGCCGCCTCCAGCCTGCGCGCCTCTTCGAGCAGCACGACCCAACGCCGGTAGCGGCTGCCGCGGTCGAACAGCCAGCTCAGGCGCTCTGCCAGCGAGTCCGCCTGAAGCAGGCCGGCAAGGGTCTGGAGGTTGGCCTCGCCAGCACGCAGCGGCCTGTCGAAGTTCCACACGGCGAGCCCGCTCTGCGGCGACAGCTTGCCGAAGCGGATCTGATAGGTCATGCGAACCAGGGCATCGGTTGCGAGCAGGTCCACGTCGGCCCGGTGGCCCGGCGTGGCCGGAAGACCGGAGCGCGGCAGCAGGGCGCGAATCGCCGCGAGCGGGTAGTCGTCCGTGCTCAAGCCCTGCGCTTGCGCGAGCGCGGCTACTTCCCACAGTTGCTCGATCCGGTCACGATCCCGCCACAACGGCTGATAGCGCGAACTCGCATAGAGTTCTGCCGTGAGCGCCAGGCTCGGCAGCTGCTCGCCGGCGACCGAGTCCCCGTAGCCGAAAACGAGCCATTCGACCCGCTGGCGTATGCTCTCCCGGATCGATTGCTCGTGAGGTGGCGTCTCCGGCACTGCCGCGATCGTGGCATTCATCGGAAGGCACCCAAGCAGGATCAGCCCGACGAGCGTCCCGGCGATGACATGTGCGCCGCGTTGGGGAATCGCAGGTGTTGGCGGGCCTACCACCAAGGACCGGTGGCCCCCGTCGTCTCGATGTTGCTGTCTGCTACCTGCACGTGCATCTGCTCCTCAATCACCCGTCAGCGCCCGGTAGTGGATGAACGCTGGCCATGTGCGGTGGTACTGGCCGAAGATATCAGTATAGGGGCGGCAATCGAGTGATTCGCCCAGCGGGACCAGGTCGGATTCAGCGCGTTCCCAGATATGAGGCGATGGTTGAGAGACGATCCGTCACGCTTTGCGTTTCGAGCAGTGATTGCATCGCGTCTGCCTGAAACTGCACGACCTGGAAGATCCTGAAGCTGTACTCGGCAGGGTCCAGCGCTGTCCATTCGGGCCCGCGCAAGCTGCGAGCCAGATTCTCGTTTTCGGCGCCAGCGAGCTCGATCAGCCGGGCGTGAATGGTCTGCTGGAGCAGACGGTTCTCGTCGCTCGACAGGGTCGCGGCATCATCCTCTACCGGTGTGCAGGACACGATCCGGTAGGGCAAGGACTGCACCTCATCGACCAGCATCAGCCGTCGGCTCACCATCACGCTGGCCAGGATGCGGCCATCCGGAGTGGTTTCGACGATTCTGCAGTGGCCCGCGGAGAATACGTTGTGCGGCTTGTAAGTGGCCTGGTTCGAGCGCAGCGTTTCTGCCGCGCTCTGGGCGGCGCTCGGCTGATGGATCACCTTCCGGGTATGGCTGACGGCGACCATCCGAGTGTCGTTCACGCAGTCCTGGACCAGTTGGCGATAGCGCGGCTCGAACACGTGGAGGGGCAGGATGGTGCCGGGGAACGCCACCACGTTCGGAATCGGAAAGAGCGCGACCTCGATGGTTTCCGGATCAGGCGGCAGGTGTGTACGTCGCGTCGGCGTCTTCATGACGGTATTGACCACCAGCCGGCGTCAACGAAGAGTGAAAGACGACTCGAGCCTGGAGTCGGCCGTCCCAGATTGACGCCATCGTCGCGGGAATGCCCGATGATCTAGAATGCTCCGTTGGTCTCACACGACGCTGCAATGGATGAGAGGATGATGGCAGGCATCGACCCCCGCGTTACGGACGTGCTGCGTGAGGCGGCCGAAGCCCGACGCGACGCCTATGCGCCATATTCGAGGTTCAAGATGGGCGCCGCCGTAGCGACCGACAGCGGTGCGCTCGTCAGAGGGGCGCTGGTGGAAAACGTCTCGCTGGGGCTCGCGATGTGTGCGGAAAGGGTTGCGTTGTTCTCGACCGTTGCCAACGGTTCCGGGCGACCTGAGGTTCTGGCGCTTGTCTCGCGCCCCACAGACGGCGAGCTGACCTGGCCGTGCGGCGCCTGCCTGCAGGTGGCAATGGAGCTGGGTGGGGCGGACCTGCTGATAGCCGTCTCGGACGGGAAGCGCACCGAAACGCGCAGGCTACGGGAACTTGCGGCCAATCTGCCGCACAAGAAGTAGAACAGCAGGAAGTTTGCGGCCATCGTATCCGGTAGGGTGCATCACGCAGGCAGAGACAATGTGATGGTGTCGGGAGGAGAGTGGTGAAGAATCTGAAATTGGGCCTGCAGCTGGGATACTGGGGCGCCGCACCCAATCCCGATATGGTGAAGATCGCTCAGGAGGCGGAACGCCTGGGCTATGACGCCGTGTTCACGGCGGAAGCCTGGGGATCCGACGTTTTTACGCCTCTCGCCTGGATCGGCGCGCACACGGACCGCATACGGCTCGGGACCGGAATTGCCCAGCTGTCCGCGCGGGCGCCCACCGCGACGGCCATGGCGGCGCTGACATTGGACCATCTCTCGAAGGGGCGGGTGATTCTGGGCCTCGGTGTGTCCGGCCCCCAGGTCGTGGAAGGTTGGTACGGCAGGCCGTTCGGCAAGCCGCTGGCCCGCACGCGGGAGTATGTCGACATCATCCGGCAGGTGCTGGCGCGCAAGGAACCGGTGACCAACGACGGCGAGCACTATCCGTTGCCGTATACGGGAGAAGGTGCCTGGGGGCTCGGTAAGCCTCTGAAGTCGATCACCCATCCTTATCGGGAAGATCTGCCGATCTTTCTGGGTGCGGAGGGACCGAAGAACGTCGCCATGACCGCGGAGATTGCAGATGGCTGGCTGCCGCTCTACTACTCACCGTACCGGCAGGAGGTCTATGCCGACCAGATCGCCCACGCGAAGCCGGGCTTCGAGATCATGCAGGGGGTCTCGGTGATCATCAACGACGACGTCGGTGAAGCCCTTGCTCCCCTCAAGCGGAACCTTGCCCTGTACATCGGTGGCATGGGCGCGAAGTCCAGAAACTTCCACAACGAGCTGGTTCAGCGGATGGGTTTCGCAGAGGCGGCGGAGAAGATACAGGATCTGTTCCTGGCGGGCAGAAAGGACGAGGCGGCCGCGGCGGTTCCGACGGAGCTCGCCGACGAAATCTCTCTGGTTGGATCGGTCGATCGCATTCGGGACCGACTGCAGGCCTGGCGGGAGTCGCCGGTGACCTCGCTGCTGGTTTCCACCCAGAACCTTGCGCAGCTCAGAACGTTTGCCGAGATTGTTCTCGGATGAGGCCGGACCGCCTCACGCGGCGGCGGGCTGACCCCCTTTGAACACGCGGAATCGACTCCGATCCTGAAGAATCCGGATGTCGGCGAGCGGGTCGCCGTCGACGACGAGGAAGTCGGCGCAGGAGCCTTCTCTCAACGTGCCGAGCGAGCCAGCCGGGTCCATGGCTTCCCCGCCGTTGCGGGTGGCACAGACGAGGGCCTCTGCCGGGCGCATCCCGAACAGCTCAACGAAATACTCGAGGTCCTTCGCATAGGTGCCGTGCGGTGCGATGCTGATTCCGTAGTCTCCACCAACCACGAGCCGCACGCCGGCGTTCCGGAGTTTCTCCACGGAAGCGACCGTGGCCTCGATCTCCGCCTGGTATCCCTGGGCGCACGCCACCGCCCGAGGCACGCCGAGCGACTCACATTGCGCGAGGTACTGCACCTCCCACGCGATGGCGGGCCCGACGATCACTGTTTCGTTGCAGGCCGCCAGCAGCGCCACCGCCTCGTCGTCCAGATAGTTGGCGTGACCGATGAAGTCCACGCCTGCGCGGACGGCCTGCTTGACGGCGGCGGCGCTGCGCGCGTGGCAGGCCACCCGCAGGCCGCGCCGGTGCGCTTCGTCCACCACGGCGGCCACCTCCTCATCGCAGAAGGACAGCTCTCCGGGCGGGTTGACCGGGTTGATCGCTTCGCCGTCAATGAAGATCTTCACGACGTCCACCTGATCCCGGCGCTGCTCGCGAACCGCCTGGCGCAGCGCCCAGGGTCCATCCGCGATCCGGCTCAGGCCGCCGGGAGAGTCCACGTTGCTGGCGGTAGCGCCGAGATCGCGCCCAGCCGCCAGCAGGCGCGGTCCCGGAATCCGCCCGGCATTGATGGCGTCGCGCAGCGCCACGTCGATCTTGTAGGTAGACCCGAAGCTGATTGCCGACGTGAATCCGGAGGTGAGCATCAGCTCGGCGTTGCGCACCGCGGTGATGGTGGCAATCTCCACCGGCGTCGCACCGATGGCGAACGGGCTGGCATCGGCGAACGACAGATGAGCATGCGTTTCCGTCATCCCGGGCATGATGAAGCTGCCGGCCGCATCGACGATCTCAGCCTCCGGCGGCAGCGCCGGCAGCCGGCCCTGCGCTCCGGCAAAGGCAATCTCGGCTCCCCTGACCCATAGAGCGCCACGGTCGATGACGGTTTCGTCGAGCGCCGGAAACAGGGTCGCGTTCTGAAAGACGGTGTCCTTGATCATTGATCGATCGCTCAATCGGCGAAAAACGCCGTCTTCCTCTCGCCGTTGGGACCGTACACCGGCTCGCTGCGCTCCACCAGATAGGCCTGGTTGATGCTCTGCTTCACGTTGGCGCTCTGCAGGAGCTCCACCATCTTAAGATAGGTCGGGTGGGTGAAGTGGGCGGCGAGCGCGTCGCTGTCTTCCCAGAGCTCGTAGACCTGAATTCGGGTCGGCACGGCCGGATCCGGTGCGAAGCAGTAGTCACGACACCCGGCCTCCTCGGTCCGGGTTGCCATCTGCACTTCCGCGGTGATCGACACCGCGTGATCCCGGTCAGCCTGGTTCTCGAATTCCAGCGCCGCTGCAACGATGATCATGACTCGTTCCTGGTCAGTTCGGTTGGGTGCGGGTCCAGCGGCGATGTGAGGGTCCTTCGGGTCCCCGCTTTTCGCCCGCGTGCTCCGGATAGACCGAAGCGGTGTACAGGTCGCCGTGCGCATCCATCGCCAGCTGGTGGATGTAGATGGCGATGTTCTCGACCCGGCGGACCACGTCTCCGGTGTCTTCGTCCAGGATGGCGAGGTTGCTCATCCTGTCACTGGCATAGATGTGCCGACCGTAGGTCGCCAGGCTGAGCGGCAGAATGTGTGTCCACTCGTCGATGTAATTGCCGTCCGCATCGAAACGCTGGATCCGGTGCTGCCAGCCGGGCTCGGGTCGCGTTCGCTGCTCCGCGATCTGTCCCGGCACCGTCATGTAGTCGTGAAAGTTCCCACCGACCAGATCGGCCACCAGCAACCGCCCCTGGGAATCGATGGTGAGCGCGTGCGGCGTGTTGAACTCGCCGGGACCCCGGCCCCACCCGCCCACGGATCGGATGAACTCGCCGTCCGGGCTGTACCAGATCAGGCGCGAGTTCCAGTACCCGTCCGCAACGACGATGTTGCCGTTGTCCTGCACCGCCACCGCGGTCGGGCCGTTGAAATGTGTCTCGTCATCTCCCCACTCCGCAAAGGTGCCCAGCTCCAGCAGCAACTCGCCGCTCGGATGATACTTTCTCACCGTGTGACCATCCCGATCGGTGGTCCAGAACATGCCGTCCTTTTCGATGTAGATCGTGTGGGCGCCGAGGGCGAAGCCCCGTTCGTCCGATGGGCCCCACTTGCCGAGGTACTCGCCGTCGCGGGAGAACATGGAGATGCTGCTCTTGCCCATCTTGTCCTTCATCGCGAGGGGGTGGGCTGCCCAGTGCTCGATGTCCCGGGTGAAGAGATAGATGATGCCGTCGTCGTCCACCGCCACCCCGGAGCCCATCTCGAACTGCATGTCCGCGGGGTAGTGCGGCCAGTCCTCCACCAACCGGTAACCGCTGCGCGGATCGTCGGTTTCGGTGTCGTTCCGCACATTGTGAGACGTGCACATGATCTGGTCCCCCTCCCGGATCGTCCGGCGAGCCTATCGACGGCCGCAGGCCCATGCAAGCGGCTCGACGGTTTCCCTCGCGCGTGCAAGCGGCGCAGAATCGGAGCACGCTTGCTGGGAGCCGACCCGTGAATTTTCTCGATCTGACCCGTGGGGACATCACGTTGCGGGTGGCCGTCGAAGGCGAGGGCCCGCTGCTGCTGTGCGTGCACGGCTGGCCGGAGCTCTGGTACTCCTGGCGCCATCAGATGCGCTACTTCGCCGCGCGCGGCTATCAGGTGGCGGCCATGGACGTGCGTGGGTACGGTGGCAGCTCCAAGCCTGAAGAGATTGCCGCCTACACCATGAAGGAGCTGACGGCGGACGTCGCTGCCGTCGCCCGGGCGCTGAGCAAGGAACCGGTGGTGCTGTTCGGCCATGACTGGGGCGCACCCATCGTCTGGAACACGGCGGTCATGCATCCTCAGGTGGTGCGGGCGGTTGCGGGGCTCAGCGTACCTTACCGGCCGGCGAGCGGGGACACGATGATCCTCGATCTGTGGGAGACGCTGTATCCGGACCGATTCTTCTATCAGCTCTACTTTCAGCAGCCGGGTCTGGTGGAAGCGGAGGTCGAAGCCGATTATCGTGGCGCGCTGCGCAGAATCTACTACGCGCTGTCCGGAAACGCGCCCGAGGACGAATGGCTCAAGGTGAAACCCCGTGGGGCGGGTCTTCTGGATGGTCTCGTGGATCCTCAGCCGTTTCCCGGATGGATGAGCGAGGAGGATCTGAGCGTGTACGTGGAGGCCTTCCAGGCCGGAGGATTCCGCGGGCCGATCAATCGCTATCGCGCACAGGCTCAGGATTTCGAGGAGCTGGCCGCCTATCGGGGGAAGACAATCGTCCAGCCGGCGTGCTTCATCGGCGGCGAGAAGGACGCAGTGCGGCATTTCGTTCCGGGCGGTGATCTCTATGCCGATCCGGGTGGGGCGTGCGATGACTTCCGCGGCGCGACGATCATTCCAGGGGTCGGCCATTGGGTACAGCAGGAAGCGCCGGCAGAGACCAACGCCGCGCTCGAGGCATTTCTCGACGCGCTGACGCGCTGAGCATCGGCCCTGGACGATACGGCGAGCAGCGCACCCGAGGTGCTGAGGGTTGAAGGTGGTATCGCGCTCGGAGTTTGCACAGACGCTCTACGAACGTCTGACCAACGAGGAGGACGCCCGCGTCTGCCGCGACATCTCGGAGGAGGCATGTCGCGCCACGCCCGGGAACTTCGTCCTCATCCTGGCGAGCCAGTGCCTGACGAAGCTCGGCGACGCGGTGACCAATCCGAAGACCGTTCTGGCCTGGGTGGCCACTTCCGTCGGCGCGCCGTCCGCGGTGCTTGGCCTGCTGGTGCCGATCCGGGAGTCGGGATCGCTCATCCCGCAGCTGGTCGTTGGCGGTCTGGTCCGCCGACTGGCCCGGAGAAAGTGGGTCTGGGTAGCAGGCAGCCTGCTGCAGGGCCTGGCGGTGGTCGGCATGGCGGCAGCGGCGTCTAGCCTCACGGGCTGGGCGGCAGGTGCCGGATTGCTTGTCAGCCTGACTCTGTTCAGCCTTGCCCGAGGTCTGTGCTCCGTCGCCTCGAAGGATGTGATTGGCAAGACGGTGCCGAAAGGGCGTCGGGGACAGCTCACGGGCTGGTCCGCCAGCGTGGCGGGCGTCATCAGCCTCGCGATCGGTGGCGTGTTTCTGCTGTCGGCTCTGGATGGAGCGAACGTGGAGCAGCTGGCGGTCGTCCTGCTCCTTGGTGCGGCGACCTGGCTCGTGGCCGCAGGTGTTTACGGCATGGTGCGCGAGGAGCCGGGCGAAACGGATGGCGGAGGAAACGCGCTGAAGGAGTCGCTCGGCAATCTGCGTCTGATCGCGACGGACCGGGCCTTTCGAACGTTCGTGATCGCCAGGAGCCTTCTGATGTGCTCTGCATTGAGCGCCCCATACTACGTCGCGCTGGCTCAGCAGCACTCGGATGCCGGGGGAAGGTTGCTGGGCGCCTTCATCGTCGCCGGCGGTTCCGCAGGTCTGCTGAGCGGGCCGGTATGGGGTCGTTTCGCCGACCTGTCGAGCCGCCGGGTCATGCTCACCGCGGCGATTCTGACCAGCGCCACGGGGATCCTGGTGGCGTTGCTCGGTTTCCGGGAGGTGCCTGGTCTGGGAAGCATCTGGCTGATGCCGGGCGCGTACTTCCTGTTGAGCATCGCGCACAGTGGCGTGCGTGTCGGCAGAAAGACGTACGTGGTCGATCTCGCTTCCGGCAATCGACGCACGGACTACGTTTCCGTGAGCAACTCCATCATAGGCGTGCTGTTGCTGCTCGTCGGGCTATCCGGGTTGCTGGCCGGGCAGATCGGCGCGAGCGGGATGATCGGGCTGCTGTCCATCATGGGTGCGATGGGCGCCCTGGTGGCATCGAAGCTTCCCGAGGTCTGAGACGACCGGCGTTGATTCACGATCGATTCACGGCGCGATTCGTATCGTGCGGGTGTGGCGCCGCGATTCCGGCGCTGACGGCGGGTGGCGCACTGTTTGGCGCCTGGACCAGCTCGATGGTCGGAATCGGCCTAGCCCGTGGAACTCGCCTGACCGCCCCGGTCGCGAGTGAAAGTAACGGACGTCAGCGCTCGAGGCCCATCCCCGACCAGAGCAGCGAGGTGATCTGATCGATCACGGCGCCCATGTCGGCGGTCTGATCACGAAGCCACCATAGCGTCACGTAGTGAAGGGCGCCCAGAAGGCCATAGGACCAGACCGTCGCGACCGACGGATCGGCGCCCTGCGCGGCCCGGTAGCTGGCGATGGGTTCCGCGAACTGCCTGGCGGCGCCGTCGGCCAGAAGCAGGGACTGCCGGACCCGATCGTCCCTGGCGCCGCCCGCGGTGACGAACAGGTACAGGTTCCGCTCGCGGGCGGCGAGGCCGAGGTAGCCGGCAACCAGGTTCCTCAGCCCATCGCGTGGTGTCGACGCCTGCTCCACCAGGTGCG
>JASFLG010000091.1:0-10779 GCA_050118205.1 Pseudomonadales bacterium | reverse complement strand
GCGTATCTGCTCGGGCACTACAGCATCCAGCTGCAGCAGTCGAATCTCATCGAGGCGCGGCCCTCGAACGAACGCCGCCTGACCGGCTGGCACAGCGACGGCGGCATCCCCACCATAGCGGTGAACGGCATCCGCGCCATGAGCTCGCTCAAGGTGGGCTACTTTCTCACCGACCTGACGGAGCCGGATTCGGGCTCGCTGATGGTGGTTCCCGGCAGCCACCGCCTGCAGGGCCCGCCCCCCTTCTCGGGCACCGAGCCGGTCGGCGCCACGCAGCTCCTGGTGCGCCCGGGTGATGCGGTGATCTTCCAGCAGGGTGTGTGGCACGCGGCGGCACCGAACCTGGCGAGCCGCTCGCGGATCGCCCTGTATTACGGCTACAGCTACCGGGTAATGCGCCCCGTCGATTATCAGCGGATGCCGGAGGCGGTGCTGGCGCGCTCAACGCCGGTGGAGCGGCAGCTGCTCGGCGAGACGGTCACCCACCAGGGTTACTACGTGCCGACGGCGGCGGACGTGCCGCTCAAGCCATGGTTCGAGGCGCAGTTCGGACCCGCGACGGACGCTGGCCAGCTCGACCGGGTCGGCAACGTGGCGCTCATGCCACGCGAGGTCACGTGATGACGGAACCCGACTGGACCGCACTGCGCGCGCAGCTCGACGCCGACGGCGCCATTCTCGTTCCCGGCGGCTTCGACGAGACCCAGATGCAGCTGGTCGACGCTGCTTTCCAGTGGATGATCGACCATCCGGGTCCCGGCGCCGAGAAACGCTACACCCACGAGCCTGCCACGTTCTACGAGTCCACCGGCTACGCGCCCAGGGAGCCCGCCTTCGCCGCCATCTTCGAGGGCACGCCCATCGTCGACATGGTGCGCCGCCTGTATGGCGGTGGCGACGTCTGGTACCTGGGCGAGCAGCTCTTCTGGAAGCACGGCGGCCGCGCCCGGCGCACACCATGGCATCAGGATCTGTCCTACCTGCCGTTTCGCGGCGACTCGGTGATCGGCGTGTGGATCTCCCTCGGCGACCTGCCCCGATCGGCCTGTCTCGAGTTCGTCCGGGGATCACATCGCGGCGTGCTCTACAACGGCGCGAGCTACCTGGATCTCGACGACGATACGCACCCGATCTATCCCGATGCGGACATGCCCCGGCTGCCGGACATCGAGGCCGACCGCAGCGCCTGGGACATTCTGTCCTGGCCCGTGACGCGCGGCGATCTGATCGTCTTCCATCTGGGCGCCCTGCACGGCGGCGGCGGGACCACACCCGGCCTCGAGCGACGTTCGCTCACGCTGCGTTTCTTCGGCGCGGACGCCGTGTGGACCGAGCCGCTGCCGGAACCGGATCCGGCCGCGTTTGCGGCCCGCCGTGCGAAGGCTGTCCGGGACTCCGGAACGAGACCACGACCGACGCGCGCGCCGACGCCCGGGGAGCCCATGCACCAGGGCGGGCAGTTCGCCGTCCTGACCGCCGCGCCGGAGCAGACGAGATGAGCGATAACCCCCATCCCGAGACACCGGACACGGCCGCTGCCCGCGAAGCCGCAATCCAGGCGCTGACCGCACCGGGCGGTCCCTTCGAGCTCGTAGCGGACACGGACCGGCGCGGACAACCCATCCGGCGTTACGCGACCGGACCGCAGACGCTGCGCGAGGTGCTGACCGGCACCCGCACCTTCGGCGATCGAATCTACCTGGTCTTCGAGGACGAGCGGATCAGCTACGGGACGCACCATCAGCGCGTCGCCCAACTCGCCCACTGGCTCGAGGGCCAGGGTGTGGGTAAAGGCGACCGCGTCGCGATCGGCATGCGCAACTATCCGGAATGGGTCATCGGCTTCTTCGCCTGTCAGGCGATCGGCGCCGTGGCGGTGCTGCTCAACGCGTGGTGGACGGGTGCCGAGCTGGTCTACGGGTTGACCGATTCCGGCGCACGCGTCGCCCTGCTGGACGACGAGCGCTACGCACGGCTGGAACCGCTGCTGGCTGCCGTGCCCGACGTGACCCTGCTCGTCACCCGGGACATCGAGCGGCGCTTCGACGCGACGGCCTGGGACGACGCACTGGCGGCATTCTCCCACGAGACGGAGCTGCCTGCGGCCGAGATCGGCGCGGATGACTACGCCACCATCATCTACACCTCCGGCACCACCGGCGTGCCGAAGGGCGCGCTGCACACGCACCGCAACCACGTGACCAACATCACCAACGCCCTGCTCTCCGGCGCCGCCGCCGCAGCCCTGGCAGCGCCCGCGGCGTCCGACGAAGAGCCCGCGGCGTCCGACGAAGAGCCCGCGGCGTCCACGCAACCCCCCCAGCCGTCTTCCCTGCAGACGTTCCCGTTCTTTCACATCGGCGGTCTGTCCGGCCTCTACATCTCCGCCATCACCGGGAGCAAGCTCGTGCTCATGTACAAGTGGGACGTGAACCAGGCCTTCGACCTGATCAGCAGGGAAAAGATCAGCGGCTGGAGCGGAGTGCCCACGGTGGTCCGGGAGCTGCTCGAGCATCCGCGCGCCACCAGCGGCGAGCTCGACAGCCTCGCCAGCATCGCGTCGGGTGGCGCGCCAGTGCCGGAGGATCTGATCAACCGGGTGGGCAGCCTGTTTCAGTCCAGGGTCGCACCGGGCAACGGTTACGGCGCCACGGAGACCACTTCGGCCATCATCTCCAACGGCGGTGCCGACTATCTCGCGCGACCAGGCAGTGTCGGACGACCGACGGTCACCGTGGACGTGCGCATCGTGGACGATGCGGGCCAGGACCTGGCCGATGGGGAGATCGGCGAGCTGTGGCTACGCGGCCCGAACATCTTCGCCGGCTACTGGAACCGCCCGGAGGAGACCGAAGCATCCTTCAGCGACGGCTGGTTCAAGACCGGCGATCTGGCGTACCGGAGCGAGGAAGGCTTCTATTACGTGGTGGACCGCAAGAAGGACGTGATCATCCGCGGCGGCGAGAACGTGTACTGCGCCGAGGTGGAGAGCGTGCTGCACCACCACCCGGACATCGCCGACGTGGCGCTGATCGGCCTGCCGCACCGCGCTCTCGGCGAGGAGGTGGCGGCGGTGATCGAGCGGAAGCCCGAAGCCGAGCTGTCCGAGGCGGACGTGCAGGCCTGGGTCGCAGAGCGTCTGGCCCGCTTCAACGTGCCCACCCGGGTCTTCTTCATCGAGGAGCCCCTGCCGCGGACGGCCACCGGCAAGGTGCTGAAGCGGGAGCTCAAGGAGCGCTACGCCGGCGCCGGGAGCTGATGTGCCCGGCGCCGACGGATCCCTGCTCGCGGGTCCCGCTCACAGGTCGCGCATCATCTCCTTGCGCGGCCCCGCATAGCCGAACAGGTACGCGCCCACCTTGCGCATCTGGATCTCTTCCGAGCCCTCCGTGATGCGGTAACGGCGGTGATGCCGGTAGATGTGCTCGAAGGGCTTGTGCCGTGAGTAGCCGATGCCGCCGTGCACCTGCATGGCCCTATCCGCGGCTTCACAGCACAGCCGGTTCGCCCAGTAGTTGCACATGGAGACCCGGTCGGAGATCGTCCGCTCCACCTGCTTGTGATCCATTCGGTCGATCTCCCAGGCCGTCTTGCGGATCAGCAGGCGCAGCATCTCGCACTGGGTGTGCAGCTCGATGAGCGGCCACTGAATGGCCTGATTTGACGACAGGGCCCGACCAAAGGGCTTGCGCATTCGCGCGTACTTCACGCTCTCGTCGATGCAGTACACGGCCGCACCCAGGGAGGAGGCGGCCTGCCGGATCCGGTTCTGGTGCACGAAGCTCTGGCCAATGGCGAGGCCACCGCCCACCTCGCCCCAGTAGGAGTCCTCCGGAATCCACACGTCCTTGAACGATACCCGCGGGTGATCCGTGGGCATGTTGAAGGTCCACAGATACTCTTCGATCTTGAACCCGGGGCTCGACGTCGGCACCAGGAAGCAGGTGATGCCGCTGGCATCTCCGTCCTTCCCGCTGGTGCGCGCGAAGGTCATGATGTGGCTGGCGTGGTTTGCCCCGGACGTCCACATCTTCTCGCCGTTGATGAGCCAGCCCTTCTCGCCGTCCTTCTCGTGCGGCACCGCCCGGGTCTCCATCCAGGTGGCGTCCGAGCCGTGGTTCGGCTCGGTCAGGCCGAACCCCGTTCGCAACTGACCCTTCATGAGCTTGTCCACATCGCGCTCGTACTGCTCCTTGGTGGCGAACGCCTTGAACATGACCACGAACGGGTTGTTGCCGACTATGGAGTGCTCGGTCTGCAGATCGTTGTGCAGCCCGAGCCCCTTCGCGGCAAGGTGCTCGCGGATCACGGCCATCCAGAGGTTGGTCCCGCCCTTGCCGCCGAACTCCTCGGGCCAGGCGAAGCGCAGATAGCCCGCCTCGTCCGCTTCGCGGCGCGCCTCGCCAAGCAGCGCTTCCCACTCCGGACGCGGCAGCCCGCCGGCATCCCAGTCGGTGCGCGCGAATTCGCGACGATGATCGAAGAACCGGATGTTGTCGTCACGGTTCTCGATGGGTTTGATCTTCTTCTCGATGAAGTCGTCCAGCTCGGCGAGAAAATCGACGAGTTCCTTCGGCAGCTCGAAATCCATATGCATTTCCCTTCGATTGATGTGTGTTAGATAGTCAGCGTGGCGGAGACCCCTCTGCGATGCGGAGAGCCTTCAACGCTGCAAGAAGTTCAACGCCAGCCCCGGCGTGTCCCACTCCATGGAGACCAGCCGTCCTGTGCCCGAGAGCGTGATGAAGGCCGTCTTCAGATCTTCGCCGCCGAAGCAGATGTTGGTGGTGAACATCTCGCCGGTGGGCACGTGCCGTACGCTGGCGCCATCGGGCGACGCGACGGTGATACCGCCGTTGATCAGCGTCGCCACGCAGACATTTCCCTGGCCATCCACGGCCAGCGAATCGAACAGCTGGAATCCCGGCAGGCCCACGACCAGGCGTTGCGAGGCCGGATCCACCACGCCGGGAGAGGTGATGTCGAAAGCCCAGACACGACCGGTGATCGTCTCGGCGAAGTACACGGTCTTCTCGTCCGGAGAGAGACCGATGCCATTCGGGGTTTCCCGGTGCTCGAGCTGCCGGCTGATGAAGCTGCCGTCCGGCTTCGCGTAGTAGATGGCGCCGTGATCCTTGTAGGTGTCGTAGGTCTTGCCGAGATCCGTGAACCACAAGCCACCCTGGGCATCGAAGACGATGTCGTTCGGGCCGTTCAACGGCAACCCGTCGCACTCGGCGTACAGCACCTCGAACTTACCCGTGTCGAGATCCACCCGCTCGATGCGGCCACCGGAGTAGTCGTCCGGCGTTCCTGCCGGTGCCAGGATGCCGTCCCCCTCCTGCCACTTGAAGCCGCCGTTGTTGCAGACGTAGATGGCCCCGTCCGGCCCCATCGCCGCGCCGTTCGGACCCCCGCCCAGCTCGGCAATGACCGTGATCCTGCCATCCGGCGTCACACGGCTCAGCGTGCCCCGTTCGATCTCGACCAGCACGATACTGCCATCGGCCATGGCGATGGGCCCTTCCGGAAACCGGAGGCCGGTCGTGATTTCTTTCATTTCAGGTTGCGACATGGTCCTTCTTCCCCTCAGTCGACGTAGGAAAGACCCCGCTGCGCCAGGGCGCGCACGTGGTCGGGTGTAAAGGTGAGCGCGAGCTCGCCCGCGTTGTTCCCCTGCAGCGCGCGGCGGATGATGCCCTGCAGAATCGCGGCACTGCGGAACGCGTGAAACGCGCGGTAGAACGACTCGTGCTCGATGCCCGGGTGCCCCGACCGGCTGCAGTAACGCGCTACCAGATCCTCGTATCCCGGAATGCCGAGCGCGTCGAGATCCTGATCGGCATAACTGCGCTCGCCCGGCCCCGCGTGCCAGGGACCGGTGAAGTAAGTGAAGTCCGCCAGCGGATCACCGACCGTGGAGAGCTCCCAGTCGAGCACGGCCGCCACCTTCGGCTCCGTTTCGTGGACCAGCGAGTTGCCGAGCTGGAAGTCGCCGTGCACGATCCGCGTCGCGGTCTGCTCCGGCACCGATGCCTCGAGCCAGGCGAGCAGCCGGTGCATCTCGGGCACCGGCTCGGTCTCCGTTTCCTGGTACTGACGCCCCCAGCGGGAAATCTGCCGTGCGAAGTAGTTACCGGGACGGCCGTAATCGCCGAGGCCGAGCGCCTCAGGATCGAGCGCGTGCAGGGTGGCCAGCGTGTCCACGTAATCGTAGATCAGCGCGGTGCGGTCAGCGGGGCTGAGATCGGGCAGCAGCGGATCGGCCAGGATACGACCCGGCACATGGCTCATCACGAAGAACACCGTGCCGATCACCGCCTCGTCCTCGCAGAGCACAAGCGCCTCGGGCACCGGCACCTCGGTCCCGGCCAGCGCCGAGATGACCCGGAACTCCCTGTCCACCGCGTGTGCCGAACGCGCGAGCTCTCCCGGTGGTTTGCGCCGGAGCACGTAGTTTCGACCCGGGGTGGCGAGCAGGAACGTGGGATTGGACTGCCCACCTTCGAACTGGGATACGGTGAGCGGCCCCTCGTAGCCATGCACACGCTCGCACAGGAATGCGTCCAGGCGCGCCTCGTCGAACCTGTGCTGCGTCTTCACCGGTACGGTTGCTACCATCAGTGTCTCCTCCTCGCGATGCGCCTCATCGGCTGGTCCCTGTCGGGATCTCGTTGAAGGGCACTCCTTTGTCGGCACGCATGTCCTCGGGCAGACCGAGGACCCGCTCGCCAATGATGTTGCGTTCTTCCCCTGAGAAAAGCGAGAGGCCGACAAGTTTGCCCGAAGCCCGGGAAAATCTCTAACGCGTTATAAAAACATCCGGCCGTCCGTCGCGGGGAAGTGGGCGGCAACAGGGAAATTCGATACCCTCTGACGTCGTAAAGTCCGGCGCGATACATGCAGAACGTAGAGCTGAAAGCGGCAGAAGATGCCCTCCTGCAGCAGGGCGTCGCCGTGCTGCCCGGCGTGCTCGATCCGGCCGAGGTGGTACGTGTCCGGCAGACGCTGCTCGCTTGCGTCGAACGCTACCGCGCGGGCGGTGGTCCCACCTTCATGCCGGAGCTCGACCCGAATGACCGCAATGTGCGCGTCTTCAACCTGCTCGCCCTGGACGAGACGTTCCGTCGCCTGATCCTGCATCCGGCCGCCGTTGCCCTGGTCCGTGCGCTGCTCGGCGAGCACTGGATGATCTCCAACTTCACCGCCAACATCGCCCTGCCCGGCAGCCGGAGCATGGCGCTGCACTCGGATCAGGCGCTGGTCTCGCCCGAGCCGTGGCTGAAGCCCTGGTCGATCAACATCATCTGGTGCCTGGACGACGTGTACGAGGCAAACGGGGCCACCCGCTACCTGCCCGGCAGCCAGCGCTGCCGAGGTCGCGCCGAGCTGCCCGAGTCGCCGGTCGCCGCCACCCGCGCCTTCGAGGCGCCCGCCGGCGCGATCCTTGCCATGGACGGCCGGGTCTGGCACACGTCCGGCGCCAACGTCACGGAGAACGCCGAGCGCGCATTGCTGTTCGGCTACTACTCCGTCGACTTCCTGCGTCCTCAGGTCAACTGGAATGCCATCCTGCCGGCAGAGGTCCAGGACTCGCTCGATGCGGAGCTCTTCGAGCGTCTCGGTCTCGGGCCGGCCGCGAACGTTCACCACGCCGCCGGCATTCTTGGGGATCCCGTGTCATGACGGAGGTAGCCGCCTCGTCCCTGCCCGCGATCACGACCGATCCCGATCGCGCGCTCGAAGATCTGCGCTGCCACGGTCTGTGCCTGCTCGCCGGGGCACTGGACGACGCGGCCCTCACCCGCGCCCGCACGGCGCTTTACCGGGCGGCCGCGGACGACCGCAGTCGGGCCCGGGAGCGCAAGGGCTTCGCCCTCGATCAGAACGACCGCAATCAGCGGGTATGGAACCTGCTGAACCGGGACCCGGTGTTTGCCGATCTGGCCGAGCATCCCGTGGCGCTTCGTTTCGTGCGGGAGATTCTCGGCTGGCCGGCACTCCTGTCGAACATTTCCGGCAACATCACCGAGCCGGGTGCGGCGCCCGGCGTCCTGCACCCGGACCAGATCTTCGTTCCCGAGCCCTGGCCGGAACGGCCCCAGGGACTGAACGTGGCGTGGTGCATCGACGACTTCACCGAAACCAATGGAGCCACCGAGGTCGTGCCGGGCAGCCACCGTCTCCATCGTGCGCCCACCCCGGCGGATGCGGACGTGGAAACGGTGCCGCTGGTCGCCCCGGCGGGCACGCTGTGTGCGTTCGAGAGCCGTATCTGGCATCGAAGCGGCGGCAACCGGACCACCGATCAGGCTCGTGGCGCGGTGTTTCCCTTCTACACCACGCCCATATACCGCACCCAGGAGAACTGGTTTCTCTCCCTGGATCCGAGCGTGGTCCGTTTCGCCTCCGACGACCTGCTCACCCTGCTCGCTTATAAAAGTCAGGGCTTCGGGCTCGTCTACGGCGAGTCCCCGCGCTGACCCAACTGCTCTACCGAGCCCCGGGCCTCAGTTGGGCCAGTAGATATACTCGTCGCCCTGCTCGTAGGGATCGCCGCCGTGCTTGTCGATGAGCATCGGCGACTCCAGCACGGAAGGCCACATCGGCGCCGCCTGCTCGGCGTTGTGCGCATCGAGCAGCGCTTCGAGCTCCGAGACCATTCCCGTTTCGGCAGTGGCCAGGTTGACCTGCTCGGTAGGGTCGGTCGTCAGATGGAACAGCCAGCGTTTGTCGGGACGCCCGGCGCGGATCAGCTTCCAGCCATCGTGCAGCACCGCCTGCTGGTGGCCTTCCCGCCAGAAGAGGGTGTCGTGGGGAGAACCCTGAACGGCACCCGTCGCGTACGGCATCAGGTCGACGCCGTCGAGCTTCCGGTCCGTCGGCACATCGGCTCCGGCTGCCGCCGCAATGGTCGCAAAGAGGTCCACGTGGTGGACCGGCGCCTCGAAGCGCGTGCCCGGGGCGATGCGCGCCGGCCACCGCGCCATGAACGGCACGTGGGTACCGCCCTCGAAGTGGGTCAGCTTCCAGCCGCGAAAGGGTCTGTTCACGTCCGGCAGCTCGATGTACCCGGCACCGCCGTTGTCGCTGGTGAGCAGGATGAGCGTGTTGTCGGCAAGCCCCAGCGCATCCAGCTTCGCCATGATCCGGCCGACGCTGCGATCGACCGCGCGGATCATGGCCGAGTAGACGCGCAGGTGGTGATCGGAAATCCGGTCCAGGGCGTCGTAGTCGGCGCGGGTCGCCTGGAGCGGGTTGTGGATCCCCCAGTGCGCCAGATACAGAAAGAACGGCCGGTTGCGGTTGCTCTCGATCACCTTGAGCGCTTCGTCGGTGTAGTAGTCCGTCAGGTACCCGTCCGGCTGGAAGGGGTCGCCGCCGTTGAACTGCGCGGCGTAGCTACCGGCGGCCCACACCATGCGGTCGACGCTCTCACCCTCGCGCTTGGCGTTCACCACCCCGGGATCGTCCTCGGGAAGGTACAGCATTCCGGCCATGTAAAGACTGTCATCGAAACCCTGGTCCTCCGGGCGCATGCCACGGCTGCCACCGAGATGCCACTTGCCGATGTGTGCGGTGTAGTAGCCTGCGTCATCGAGCACCTCGGCGATCGTCACTTCCTCCGGGGGCATGCCCATGTCCTTCATGTCCGGCAGCGCGTGCGCTTTGTCCATGTCGATGAGCGTGGGCAGAGGTGGCCGATCGATGTCCTCCATCCAGCGGAAGATGGTCGCGCCGATGCGCGGGAATGGCGTGAACTCGAATCCGAAGCGGGTGGCGTAGCGGCCGGTCATGATGCTGGCCCGCGACGGCGCGCAGACCGCGTTCGCCGCATAGCCGTTGGTGAAGGTCACGCCCTGATGAGCGACGGCATCGATGTTCGGCGTCATGACCGAGCCGTCGCCGGCGCCGCCGTTGTAAAGGGACACGTCGTTGAAGCCCATGTCATCCATGAGAATCAGTATGACGTTCGGCGGTCGCTGATCCGGAGGCGCATCGGCGGTTGCCGGACCCGTCGCCCATCGTGTCGGGACGTTGGCCGGTACGCTGGCCACCATCTCCCGGATTCTGGGGGCGCCCCAGACCAGGAGATCGACCCGGTGCTGCCAGGCCAGGACCCCCAGGAGGCCGACGACGACCAATGCGATCAGAAGCTTGCGCATGACTGTCCCCCGCGGCGTCAAAGCGTCAATGATACACGATAAATAATGTTTGTCATTATTTCCGGCGCGTGCTACTAATCACCCCCATGCGACCGGTCACCTTCCTGCGTTCGAACGTCATGCGGTTGCTGGCGTCGCCCGGCTACGCCAGCACCAGGAACCGCGTCGCCCGCATCCGGGCGCGGCTGCGCGGCGAGCCGAGGGCCGTGCACTACTTTCATCAGGTGGACGACCCCTACAGCCATCTGGCGGTGCAGAAGCTCGACCGGCTCATCGAGTCTTATCCCATTCCGTTCCAGGTGCATCTGGTATCCGGGCCCGCGCCTGCGTATCAGGGCAGCAGCGAGCATTTCGAGAACTGGGCTTTGCGGGACGCGGCGTCCGTGGCCGCCCGGTACGGCACCACCCTGGAAGCGCACACCAGGCCGTCGCCTGCAGCGGTGGACGCGGCCAACGCGACACTCGCGCCGGTTCTCGGAGACGCGGGTTTCGCCCGGGCAGCCATCGCGGTCGGCGAGGCGCTCTGGCGCGGCGACCCCGTTCCGGCGGGTGGAAGCGACACGGATGGGCACGCCGCCGTTGCGGCCGGCGATGCCCTGCGCCGGCGTCTCGG
>JASFLG010000090.1:0-11014 GCA_050118205.1 Pseudomonadales bacterium | reverse complement strand
TTGTCGATTGAGCTCAAGATACACCTCCGAAAACCGTATCCAGCGAGATCGACATCTGGTTGGAGCCGAACTTGAGCAGCGCCTTCAGCGGCTCCACCACGTGCTCCATGCCCTGAACCCTGGACAGCCCGTCCAGGTCGATGCCCTCCGGCACCAGCTGATACAGGTCCCACAACGTCAGGCCCTTCAGGCTGCGCCCGAGCATCCAGCCCTCGCCGACCTGGCGCATGGCCTTCAGCTCCAGCAGCGCGCGCAGAACCCGTTCCTTCTCATCGGCGGTGAGCGGCACGACGGCGTCGATCTCTTCGTCCGTGAGGCCATCCCCGACGAGGTGGGCACGATACAGCAATTCCAGCACCCGGGCGCATTTGACCAGCAGCGGCTCGGAAGGTTCGAGGCCGAGCTCCGGCTTCAGCCCCAGCGTACGCACGAAGATGGCGCCCGACAGGATCAGCACCCACACCATGTACATCCAGAACAGAAAGAACGGCACCGCCGCGAAGGCGCCGTATATGGATGTGAAGCTCGATCTGGCAATCACCGCGTTGAACAGCGCCTTGGCCCCCTCGAGCAGAAACATGATCAGAAGCCCTCCGGCCAGAGCGTGACTGATCCGCACCGGCGTATTCGGCATGGCCTTGTAGAGCACGGTGAATCCGAGACAGGTCAGTATCCGCGGCAGGTAGCCCAGCAGCACCTGGCCCACGCCGAACACGTCGAGATCGGTGAGCATCGGTAAAGAGGTGAGATAGACGCTGATCAGGATCCCGGCAACGATCATCGGCGGGCCGAGCGACATCACGCCCCAGTACACGAGCAGCCGCTGCAACCCCTTGCGTCGCTCCGCCACCTGCCAGATGGTGTTGAATGTCCCCTCGATGGTGACCAGCAGCATGAACGTGGTGACGAACAGAAACGCGAAGCCGATCAGCGAGAGGCTCCGCGCCCGTCGCGAGAACTCGGCGAGGTACTCGTGAATGGCCGCGGCACCGGACGGCAGCACGTTGTCGAAAATGAACGCTTCGATGCGCTCGCCCGCGCCATCGTACACGGGCAGCACGGAAAGCATTGCGTAGGCCACGGTCATCATCGGCACCACGGCGAACAGTGTCGTGTAGGTGAGCGCTGCCGCCCGGGTCGGACAGTCGTGGTCGACGAACTCGTGCACGAGTTGAGCGCCGTACCACTTGAGGCTCAGCCAGATGCGCCCAGGAAGCTCCGATAGGTCTGCCTTTTCGATCACCCAGCCCCTACAATGCTCGCCGCCCGCGCATCGCGATCATGAAGTCCACCACCCACCTTGTCCACGCTGCCGTACATTCTGGTTCTCTACTACTCCCGCGATGGCGGCACCGCGAGCCTGGCCACACACATCGCGAGGGGCATCGAGAGCGACGGCGCCTTCGAGGCGCGCCTGCGCACCGTGCCCCCGGTCGGCGCACAGACCGCGCAGGTTCTGCCGCCGGTTCCGGACGCGGGAGCCGTTTACTGCAGCAAGGAAGACCTCGCCGGCTGCGCAGGTCTGGCGCTCGGCTCGCCGACCCGATTCGGCAACATGGCCGCGCCGCTCAAGCACTTCCTGGACGGCACCGCCGATCTGTGGATGCAGAATACGCTCGTCGGCCGCCCTGCGGCGGTCTTCTGCTCCAGCGGCAGCCAGCACGGGGGTCAGGAGAGCACCCTGATCAGCATGATGGTCCCCCTGCTGCACCACGGCATGCTGATCATCGGCATCCCCTACAGCGAGCGGGCTCTGAACGAGACCGCGGACGGCGGCTCTCCGTACGGAGCCAGCCACGTGTCCGGACGCCTGGGCGCCACACTGAGCACACACGAGCGCACGCTGGCGGAGTCGCTCGGCGCGCGCCTCGCGCGGCTGGCCGGGAAGGTGTCCCGATGATCGCCTGGACGGCATCGCAGAGAGCAACCCGGTGAGCCTGCGCGGCCTGCAGTTCCTGACCCTGTTCTGCATCGGCTCGCTGTTCGCGCTGACCGGGATGCGGCAGTTCTTCATCGAGCCGCTGGCAGGTGAGACCAGCAACATCGCCTGGTTTCTTATCCAGGTTTCGCCGCTTCTGGGGGTGCTGCCAGGGGTGCTGCGCCTGAAACCCAGGAGCTACCTGCTGGCGACCCTCGCCGCCATGCTGTACTTCAGCCACGGCGTCATGGTGGTGGCGACTCAGGCGCTCAGGACGTTCGGTTTCTGGGAAACGGGCTTCGCACTGGCCCTGGTGCTTTCCGCATCGTTTGCGCTCAGGCACCTGCGCCTGGCGGCGGCGGATCGCGACGGGCCCGACGATCAGTGAATCACCGGGGGTTTGGTATCGGTCTCCTCGGCTTCCTCTTCGATCGTCTGTACCGCGTAGCGGCGGGTCACGATCTCGCCGGATACCACGTCCGGCAGCGCCTGCAGGAACTCGTCCATGTGCTCGGTCTGAAAGTGCCCCATGAGTGCTTCCATGCTCTCCCATTCCTGGAAGAGCATGAGCGTGTTCGGATCGGAAAGACCCACGTAGAAGTCATAGGAGATGCAGCCCGACTCCGCCTGGGTGGCCTCCGTCATCCGGCGCGCGAGATCGAGCGCCTGCTCCCGACATTCCGGCCGGATGGGTATGGTCCCGTGGACGATGATCACATCGCGCCCCTTTCTTTCAGACGCGCCTCGATCTCGCCGATGATGGCAGGGTCGTCGATGGTGGACGGAATGCTGTAGGGCTTGCCGTCGATCATCTTCCTGATCGTCGCGCGCAGAATCTTGCCGGACCGGGTCTTGGGCAGCCGGTTCACCACCACCGCCCGCTTGAAGTTCGCAAACGCACCCACGGACCGCCGCACGCTCTGCACGAGCTCCTGCTCCAGCGCCTCCGGAGAGATGTTGATCCCATCCTTCAGCAGCAGCAGGCCCAGAGGCACCTGTCCCTTGTCCGGATCGGCGATACCGACCACGGCGCACTCTGCGACGGCCGGATGCTCTGCGAGGATCTCCTCCATCTGGCCGGTGGACAGCCGGTGACCGGCCACGTTGATGACGTCGTCCATGCGCCCCATGATGTAGACGTAACCGTCCTCATCCCGGTAGCCCTCGTCGCCGGTGAAGTAGAAGCCATCGAACTGCGACCAGTAGGCGTCGTGATAACGCTCGTGATCGCCCCAGACCGTGGGCAGCGCGCCCGGCGGCAGGGGCGCCTTGATGACCACGGCCCCTTCCTCGTTGGGCGGTACTTCCACGCCCTGCTCGTTGAAGATCCTGAGGTCGTAGCCGGGCACGGGCATTGTCGGCGAGCCGGGCTTGGTCTCCATCAGCTCAACGCCGGCGAGGTTCGCGCACATGGGCCAGCCGGTCTCGGTCTGCCACCAGTGGTCGATCACCGGAATGCCGAGATGCTCCTCGAGCCAGTGATAGGTGGGCGGGTCGAGCCGCTCGCCGGCCACGAACTGGTACTCCAGTGACGAGACGTCGTAGTCGTTCTTCAGGGCGCAGTCCGGATCCTCCTTCTTGATCGCCCGGAAGGCGGTGGGGGCGACGAAGAAGGTTTTCACCCGGTGGTCCTGGATGACCCGCCAGTAGACGCCGGCATCCGGCGTGCGCACCGGTTTACCCTCGAAAAGCACGCTGGCGCACCCGCGGATGAGCGGACCGTAGACGATGTACGAATGGCCCACTACCCAGCCGACGTCGGAAGCCGCCCAGAAGACGTCTCCGGGCGCGACGTCGTAGACGGCTTCCATGCTGTAGTTGAGGGCTACGGCGTGCCCGCCGTTGTCGCGCACCACGCCCTTCGGCTTGCCCGTGGTGCCGGACGTATAGAGGATGTACAGGGGATCCCACGCATCAACGACGACACACTCCGCCGGCGAAGCCGAGGCGATCCATTCGTCCCAGTCGAGATCGCCCGCACGATCGAGATTTGCCGTCGCCTGTTCCCGCTGATAGACGACCGTGTGTGTGGGTTTGTGATCCGCCAGATCCACCGCCTCGTCCACAAGGGGCTTGTAGGGGATGACATTGCTGAACTCGATCCCGCAGGAACCGCAGAGAATGACCTTGGGCGTGGCGTCGTCGATCCGGGTGGCGAGCTCCCGGGCCGCGAAGCCCCCAAACACGACCGAGTGGATCGCCCCGATACGGGCGCAGGCGAGCATGGCGATGGCCGCCTCCGGAATCATCGGCATGTAGATGATCACGCGATCGCCTTTGCCCACCCCCAGTCCGGCCAGCGCGCCCGCCACTCGGGCCACCTGCTCCGTGAGCTCGGCAAAGGTGTAGACGCGGGCCTGTCCGGTGACGGGCGAATCGTAGATCAGCGCGGGCTCCCCGCCCCGTCCCGCCTCCACGTGGCGGTCGAGCGCCAGGTAGCAGGTGTTGGTCTTGCCACCGCCGAACCAGCGCCAGACGCCATTGTCGTCCCGGCTCAGGATCTCCCGCGGGGGCTCGTACCACGGCAACGCCTCGGCCTGCTCCCGCCAGAAACCCTCAGGATCGGTCAGCGATCGCTGATAGACGCTCGCATAGCTCATGCCAGGCTCCGTCCGAGCAACGCTCAGCCGATGACGCCGGCCGATCGGAGCGACGTCACCTCGTCCTGGGTGAATCCCGAGTCGAGCAGCACGGACTCCGAGTCCGCGCCGGGCGCCCGGGCCGGATGAGAGACTTCCGCGACGGTCCGGGAGAAACGCGGCGACGGTGCCGGCTGCACGACGCCGTCCATCTCCACGAACGTGTTGCGCGCCTTGTTGTGCGGATGCTCCGGCGCCTCGAAGATGGACAGCACCGGCGCGAAGCACACGTCCGTGCCTTCCATGATCGAGCACCACTCGGCCTGGGTCCTGGTCTTGAAGACCTTCATGACTTCTTCCTTGTAGTCCGGCCAGCGTGATGCATCCATCTGGGCCGAGAAGCGCTCCGGATCCAGCCCGGCCTTCTCCACCAGCAGCGCATAGAACTGCGGCTCGATGGAGCCGACGCAGATGTACTTGCCGTCGCTCGTCTCGTAGGTGTCGTAGAAGTGGGCACCGCCGTCCAGCAGGTTGGTGCCGCGCTCGGCCTTGAAGGCGCCTCCCGCACCCATGGTGTAGAACATGGCCATCAGCGACGCCGCGCCATCCACCATGGCGGCATCCACCACCTGGCCCTTCCCGGACTTCTGCGCTTCGAGCAGGGCGCAGACGATACCGAACGCCAGCAGCATGCCGCCGCCGCCGAAATCGCCCACCAGGTTGAGCGGTGGCACCGGGCGCTCTCCCGGCCGGCCGATGGCGTGCAGCGCGCCGGTGAGCGCAATGTAGTTGATGTCGTGACCGGCGGCGTGGGCCAGGGGGCCGTCCTGACCCCAGCCCGTCATCCGGCCGTAGACGAGCTTCTCGTTGCGGGCCTTGCAATCCTCCGGCCCGAGACCGAGGCGCTCCGTCACACCCGGCCGGAAGCCCTCGAACAGCGCATCCGCCGTTTCCACGAGCTTGAGCACCGTCTCGACTCCCTGTGGCTGTTTCAGGTCCACGGCGAGGCAGCGCCGGTTGCGGGCCAGCACGTCCTTCGGGGCGGCAGCCCCAGGCCTCAGCCGATCGACGCGGATCACCTCCGCACCCATGTCCGAGAGCATCATCCCGCAGAATGGACCCGGGCCGATGCCCGCAAGCTCGATGATACGAAAACCGTGAAGCGGTCCCATGCTGTTCCCCCTGTCTTCAGTTCGTAAGTTCGTAAGCCCGTCAGTTCGTCAGTTGCGGCACGCCCGCAACCGGCATGCCCGGGCACGCGCCGGTCAGACACGCCCCGCCCCCAATCTGAATTCTTCAGCCAGTGTACCGGTGGGTCGGACTCTCCGACAATTCTCCGCCGTTGCCGATGTCTTCCGCCGGCACCTGCTCGTCCCGGTCCGCGAACTGGATGCGCACGAAGCGGGCATAGAGCTCGTTCTGCCGCAGCAGTTCGTCATGGCTGCCGCTGGCCACCAGCACGCCGTTGTCCAGCACGAGAATCCGGTCCGCCTGGCGCACCGTGGACAGCCGGTGCGCAATCACGATCACCGTCCGCTCTCCGTGCATGTCGTTCAGGCTTTCCCGGATGTGCTGCTCACTCTGCGCATCGAGCGCGCTGGTCGCCTCATCGAGGAGCAGGATGCGTGGGTTTACCACCAGCGCCCGGGCTATGGCCAGACGCTGTCGCTGCCCACCCGAGAGACCGATGCCGCCTTCGCCGATGATGGTTTCGAGTCCTCTGGGCAGCGCCGCGACGAACTCGACCGCATGCGCGAGCTTGAGGCTTCGCATCAGCGTCGCCTCGTCGGCATCCCTGGCGCCGTAGCGCAGGTTGTCCCGCAGGCTGCCGGCGAACAGCACCGGGTCCTGGGGCACGAAACCGGTGAGCCGGCGCACGTCCGCCAGTGGCATGTCCCGGAGGTCGACGCCACCCACCTCGATGGCGCCCGCATCGGGATCGTAAAACCGCTGCAGCAGGTCCAGCAGGGTGCTTTTGCCCGCGCCGGAAGGACCGACCACGGCCACCATCTCGCCCGGCGCCACGTCGAAAGAAAGCCCGCGGAGCACGGCCTGTTCGGGTCGGCCCGGATAACTGAAGGTGAGGTCGCGGACACTGACGCCGAGCGGCTCGCGGGGCTGGCGCGGCTGCGCGGGTTCCGGCAGCAGGCTCTCGGCCTCCAGGAGCTCGAGCAACCGCTCGGTCGCCCCCGCGGCGCGCTGCAGGTCGCTGTAGACCTCGCTGATGGCGCCAACGGATCCGGCGACGATGAATGCGTAGAAGATGAAGGCGGCCAGCTCCCCAGGCGAGATGTCCCCCGCCAGCACGTCCTGCCCGCCGACCCAGAGCATGGTCGCGATGGCACAGAGCACCAGCAGCATGACCAGGGCCACCAGCCAGGCGCGTTGGCGGATACGGCGTATGGCCACGCGAAACGCCTCTTCCACGCGCTCGCTGAACACCCGTGCATCCTCGGCCTGGTGGTTGAACGCCTGGACGATCTTTATCTGCCGGAGTGCCTCTCCGGCGTAGCTGCCCACGTCCGCCAGCCGATCCTGGCTCGACCGGGACAGCCGGCGAACGCTTCGGCCGAACAGGATCACCGGCGCGACCACGAAAGGCACGCAGGAGATCACCAGAAGCGACAGCTTCGCGTTGGTGACGAACAACAGCACCAGCCCGCCCACGAACATGAGCAGGTTGCGCAGCGCAATGGATACGGACGACCCGATCACCGTCTGCAACAGGGTGGTGTCGGTGGTGATGCGCGACTGAATCTCTGTGGGTTGATTCTCCTCGAAGAATCCGGGATGCAGGTGTACCAGATGGTCGAACACGGCCCGCCGCATGTCGGCGCTGACCCGTTCCCCCACCCAGGAGACGAAGTAGAAACGGGCGAAGGTTCCTGCCGTGAGCAGCATGACCAGCACCGCGAAGACGCCGATGCTCTGCACGAGCACGGTGCTCGAGCCGTCACCGAAGCCATGATCGATCACCAGGCGCATGCCCTGCCCGATGGACAGGGTCACGGTGGCCGTGACTACCAGCGCAATGCTGGCGAACACCACCCGGGCCCGATAGGGCTTGAGGAATCTGAGGGCGCCTCGCAGCTTGACGATCTGCCGCGACGGCGGCCTGTCCAGTCCTTCTTCCATTGCGGCATTATCACACGGATGGCAGCCGCGTATACTTGCCCGCCATGAGCGAACTGCTGGACACCCTGACCATTCCGGCCACTGGGCCTGCCGCAGGCACCGTCATCTGGCTGCACGGGCTCGGTGCCGACGCCCACGACTTCGAGCCCATCGTGCCCATGCTGGACCTGGCGCGGCCGCTCAAGTTCGTCTTCCCGAACGCGCCCGTGCGACCCGTCACCATCAACGCCGGCATGGAGATGCGAGCCTGGTACGACATCGACCCCGGGGCGCCGCTGGCCGGGGAAGCCGACATCCGCACGTCGGCATCCGCCATCGCCGCGCTGGTGGAACAGGAGGTGGATGCAGGCGTAGCGCACGAGCGCATTACCCTGGCCGGCTTTTCCCAGGGCGGGGTGATCGCGCTGCAGCTCGGCCTGCGTGCGGAGCACCGTTTTGCCGGGATCATGGCGCTCTCCACCTACGTGCACGATCACGAGAATCTGGCCGGGGAGGTGAGCTTCGCCAGCATCGACACGCCCATCTTCATGGCCCACGGGCTGGCCGACCCGATGATCCCCATCGCCAGGGCCGTCACCTCACGGGAGGCTCTGCAACAGCTGGGCTATCAGGTCGAGTGGCACGAGTACGGAATGGGTCACCAGGTCTGTCCGGAAGAGATCGAGCACATCGCCGGCTGGTTGAACCGCCTGTACGCCTGATCCGGGACAGATCCCGCTGTCGGGCCGCGCTCGGCTCGGGTCCCGGGTGCCGCCAGGACCCTCCGCCCAGATCTGGTGTGAACGCCGTCACACAATTCGCTTCCGCTCCCCGAACGCGGCCCCGCGCCCCGTAGAATGCTCCAAACCCGACACCGTCCGGCGGCGGCGTGCACGGCGGCGGCGACCCCATTTCACATAAGGACCATGTGAGCGTGGAAGACAGTCAGATGGAGACCGATCTCCCGGAAAACCCGGACCTCGCCTGGGATCTGGACGAGTTCAACAACCGCGAGCTGGCGATGGACTTCGTCATGCAGTTCGAGCACACCCTGTGTGTCTACTCTCCGTCCGTCCAGCAGCTCTACACGAACTACAACATGTACTTTCCCAAGGAGTCGGAACGCAAGCTCGTCATCCTGCCCGACCCGACCGCTTTTCACGACACGTTCTTCTATATAGACGCGTCCGCCGTGGTGGCTACCGGGCTGTACATCATTCCCGGCGAGCTGATCCAGAAGCGGGGACTGTTTCTCTCCAACGTGAGCGAAGACCGCACCCTCGGCAAGCGCCAGATTCCCTTCGAGGCAGGCATGCGGGCGATCATGAAGAACCGGCCGGTCGATGATCCGTTTCTGCCGGTGCTCGCCAAGGGCGACCTGCGCAGCTTCGAGCGCTCCTGGCCCGTGATGCACCTGCACCGCATCAAGCCCAAGGTGCTCGCGGAGATCTCCGATCTGGATCGCCATCAGCTTGGTAATGTGATCGTCGAGAAGCTAGAGTCGCTGTTCATCGAGCAGCAGAAAGCGAGCCAGTTCCTCTGACCCAGGCCTCCTCCGGACCGCCCGCGAGCGACGGGCACCCAGCCTCCGAGCGCAGTCGCCTGTGGCAGCGCGGGCTGGCGAGCATTGCGGTGATCGCGCTGGTTGCGGTCTCCTGGTCCGGCATCCTGGAACGGCAGGCGGACGACCGGCTCGGGGCGGTCCTTCAGCGCGCACTCGTCACCTTCGCGGTCGCGCGGGGATTGAATGGGGTCATCTCCGTCGCCCAGGGCACCGAGATCGCCCTGCAGCCCATCGGCATCGGGGTCACCATCACCGCCGGAGAGATCCTGGATCCCTTGAACGACCTGGTGGAGCGGTTCAGCTGGCTGGCGCTGGTGGCATCCGCGTCCCTCGGTACCCAGATGCTGCTCACGGAGATCGCCACCGAGCCGGCGATCAGCGCCGTGGTGACGGCAATCGCCGGCGTGTTTCTGATCCTGCTGTGGTGGCCGGGCCGGTCCCGGGCCGCGTTCTGGGCCACCCGGGTGCTGGCGCTGGCGCTGCTGCTGCGCTTCCTGTTCACCGTGGTGAGCCTGACCGTCGGCTGGGTGGATGCCTGGGTTCTGGAGGCCAGACAGACGTCCGCCATGGCGGAACTCACGGCCACGCGGGACGAGCTCGAGGCCATGCAGACCGAGTCACCGCCCCCCACCACCGAATCCACGCTGCGCGAGCGCTTCGATGCGTTTCTGGACGAGAGCCGCCAGATGCTCGACATCGAGGCCCAGCTGGACGCCTTGAAGGCCCGCACCGAGTCCGCCATCGAGGACGTTCTGCAGCTGATCGTGCTGTTCGTGGTGCAGACCCTGCTCGTGCCCATCGGCACCTTCTGGCTCGCCATCGCCGCGTTCCGCGGCTTTCTCGGCTGGCTCGGCAGTCCCGGACGCTAGGCCCCGGCGGCGTCCTGGACCTCGCCCGGTGGGCGCGGAAAGGACATGCAGGCTAGGAGTTCCGGCCCAATTTCACTAGAATCCGCGCCCTGTTCCCTGTTAGCGGATGATTCGGCCAGCACATGGCAACCGTGTTCATTGACGGCCAGGCCGGCACCACCGGTCTGGAAATCAGCCAGCGCCTCTCCGGTCGCAGCGACATCGATGTGCTCAGCATCGATGACGCCGCGCGCAAGGAGCCCGAGGCGCGTCGGGCGCTGATGGCGCAAGCGGACGTGACGATCCTCTGTCTGCCGGATGCTGCCGCCGTGGAGGCCGTGGCGCTGGGGGACGGCGCGACCCGGATCCTGGACGCCAGCACGGCGCATCGGACCCATCCCGACTGGGTGTACGGCCTGCCCGAGCTCGCTCCCGAGCAGCGGGCGGCCATCGCCGGCGCGGAGCGCGTCTCCAACCCCGGCTGCTATCCTCAGGGCTTCATCCTTCTGCTCCGGCCGCTGATCGAGACCGGCCTGCTCGCGCCGGACGCGCTCATGAACGTGTTCGGCCTGTCCGGCTACTCCGGCGGCGGGCGCGCCATGGTCGAGCGGTACCGTGCATTCACGCCCGAGCAGGCGGAGGCCTGGAACGCCCGTCCCTACAGCCTGGGGCTCAGCCACAAGCACCGCCCGGAGATGCAGCACTTCACCGGACTGACACGTCCGCCTCTGTTCAGCCCGACCGTGGCCAACTACTACCGGGGCATGCTGGTCGAGGTGCCCGTGCACGCGGCCATGCTGGAGAGGAGATTGAGCGGTCAGGCGCTGGCCGACGTCCTCGCCGAGCGCTACGCGGGTGAGCCGTTCATCGAGGTTCACGGCTTCCAGCCGGACTGCCTCACCGACGGCGGCTACCTGAACGCCACCGCGACCAACGGCACGAACCGTATGCAGCTCATGGTGTTCGGCAACACGGACCAGTTCCTGCTCGT
>JASFLG010000089.1:0-11097 GCA_050118205.1 Pseudomonadales bacterium | reverse complement strand
GAGGTACGCGCCGCCGCAACCGCCGTCATCGGCCATCACGACGAGGACGGCATTGCCCGCTTCCTGCGCGAGCGCTTCGCGCTTCGCTGACGGGCCCCGTCCCGGCTAGAAGTCGAAGTGGCAGGCCACCTGCTGGGCGACGCCGTCGCTCGCGATCACCTCCCGGAGCACGGGCTTCTCCAGCCGGCAGCGCGCCTCGGCGTGGGGGCAGCGGGTATGGAACACGCAGCCGGAGGGCGGATCGATGGGGCTCGGCACCTCGCCGGAGAGCACCGCGCGCCCCAGGTGCCGGCGTGCCGGGTCCGGCTCGGGGATGGCGGCGATCAGCGCTCGCGTGTAGGGGTGGCGGGGATGCTCGTACACCGCATCGGCATCGCCCGTTTCCATGAGCCGCCCCAGATACATGATCGCGATCCGGTCGCTCACGTGCTTGACCACCGCCAGATCGTGGGCAATGAAAAGATACGAGAGGCCCATGTCGCGCTGCAGATCCAGCAGCAGGTTGAGAATCTGGCTCTGGATGGACACGTCCAGCGCCGAGACCGGCTCGTCGCAGATGATGAGCTTCGGCTCCAGCGCGATCGCCCGGGCGATACCGATGCGCTGACGCTGGCCGCCGGAGAACTCGAACGGAAACCGGTCGGCGGCGGCGGCCGACAGACCTACCTGAGAAAGCAGCCTGGCAACCCGAGCCCGGCGCCAGTCATCGTCGCCGATGCGGTGAATCTCGAACGCTTCTCCGATCAGACTGCCCACCGTGAGCCGGCTGTTCAGGCTCTCCGCCGGATCCTGAAAGATCATCTGCACGTCCCGGCGGATGGGCTTCATGGCCCTGCGCGACAGGTGCGTCACGTCGTGACCGTCGAAAACGATGGTTCCCTCGGTGGGCTCGAGCAACCGAACCACCGCCTTTCCCAGCGTCGATTTACCGCATCCTGACTCGCCCACCAGACCGAGCGTCTCTCCCGGTGCGATCGAAAGCGTTACTCCGTCTACCGCCTTGTTGTGCTCGGACGCCCGAAGCAGCACCCCGCTCTTCACGGGAAAGTGCACCTTCAGATCACGTACCTCTAGAAGCGGTGACGTCACGGGGCCACCTCCAGCTGCACCTCGAGATCGCGCCAGCGGTGGCAGGCCACACGGTGGCCGCCACCGGCATCCGTGATCTGCGGATCCTCCACCATGCAGCGCTCGTTCGCGTAGGGACAACGGTTGTTGAAGCGGCAACCCGTGGGCATCTCCGTCAGCGCCGGGACCATCCCCTCGATGGTGGGCAGCCGGGTCTTGCGCGGTGTGGAAAGCCGTGGAATCGATGCGAGCAGACCTCGCGTGTAGGGGTGCTTCGGGCGATTGAACACGTCGTCCACGCTGCCCTGCTCGGCGACCCGCCCCGCGTACATCACCACCACGTCGTCGCACGTCTCGGCGATCACCCCGAGATCATGCGTGATCATGATGATGCTGGTGCCGAACTGGTCCTGCAGATCCTGCAGGAGCGTGAGGATCTGCGCCTGAATGGTCACGTCCAGGGCGGTGGTGGGCTCGTCGGCGATCACCAGGGCCGGATTCAGGATCAGGGCCATGGCGATCATCACGCGCTGACGCATACCGCCGGAGAGCTGGTGCGGATACTCGCTCACCCGGATCTCGGGGCTCGGGATTCCGACCTTGTGCAGCATCTCCACGGCCTGCTCGAGCGCTTCCGCGTCGGAGAGCTTCCGGTGCAGCTTCAGGCTCTCCGTGATCTGCCGGCCGACCCGCTGCACGGGATTCAGCGCGGTCATGGGCTCCTGAAAGATCATGGCGATCCGGTTGCCGCGCACGGCGTGCAGATGCGAGAGCGGCGCGGTGAGCAGATCCTCGCCCTCGAACAGGACACGGCCCGACAGGATGCGGGCAGACGGGTAGGGCAACAGCCGGATCACGGACAGCGCCGTGACGGTCTTGCCGCAGCCTGACTCGCCGACGATGCCGAGCGTACGGCCGCGGCCCACCGCGAAGCTCACCCCGTCCACCGCATGAATCTCGCCTGCCTCCGTGTCGAAGGCAGTCACCAGGTTTTCCACCGTGAGCAGCGGTCCGTCCGCCGCCGAAGACGCGGGCACGTGGTTCACTGTTCCCGGTACTGCTCGTAGACCTCGTCGACGACCGGGAACGTTTCCCCCTTGCGCCGTGCGGCCAGGGTTTCCTCCCGCCGGGCGTCGTCGATCCAGTAGAGGAAGTACTCGTTCAGGCTCGTCGCCAGCTTGACGTTGAAGTCCTCCGGCCACTCGATCCAGCGCCAGTAGCCGATGCGCATGAAGGGCACGACGAAGCCGGGCACGAAGGAACCGTCCTGGTAGAGGATCTCCTCCATCCTGAAGGCGAGCGCCTTCATCTCCTCCACGTCGTCGCTCGCCCGGTAGGCTTCGATCAGCCCGTCGAGCTCCCGGTTGGCGATGGACATCAGGTTGTTGGTCTGGGGCTTGAGCTTGCGGTTCGGGTTGGGGCTGCCGTCCGGAAGCCAGGGCACGTCGTAGGCGTTCACCGAGTGGTAGGTCTCCCAGTACCGCGGATACATCTCCGGCGAGACGTTGAACGCCACGAAGGTGATGTCGTGCTGCTTCTCCTGCACCTTCTTCCAGGAAGCGGTGCTGTCCATCACTTCGATACGGAACTCGAGCCCCGCCTTCAGCGCTTCCTCACGCAGAATGGTCAGGGTGTCCTTCAGACTCTCGTAGCCGGTGGACAGATTGAAGGAGAGTCGTTCCCCGGCATCGTTCACGAGCACCCCGTCCGGATCCCGTTTCGTGAAGCCGGCGTTCGCGAAGTGCTCGAGCGCCTTCTCCACGTCGAACGGCCGGGCGTGCAGCGTCGGATGAGTGAACTCCCCATAGCCGTCCGCCGTTGTCCGCATGCGCTCATAGTCGCCACGGAAGTACTCGGCGATCACCTTGTCCCAGTTGGTGGCGTAGTTGATCCCGACCCGGACTTCACGGTTGTCCAGCAACGGCCGCCCGCTGTTGATCCAGAGCCCGTAGGTCGGTCGCGGAACCTGGTTGTAGAACACGGCCCGGTCCACGTATCCGTTGGCGACCAGGGGGTCCGTGACCGGCAGTTTCTCGTAGTAGTACTCGGGGAGCGTCAGGCCGAACATGGACAGCTCGCCCTTGCGGAATGCCTCGAAGGATTTCGCCGTATCACGGATCACGGTGAGACGGATCCGGTCCGGGTTGTAACGGTTACGCCAGAACTTCAGATCCTTCGCCCACCAGTCCTTCAGCCGGGTCAGGGTCACGGACCGGCCCTTGTCCAGATCTTCCGGCCGGATCACGTAGGGACCGGTGGTCGGCACGAACCGCCACTGGTAGCGCTGCACGTAATCCTCGCCCAGCTCCGAGAAGAAGTGCATGGGCAGCGGCTCGAGCTCCAGCACGCGGCCGAGCATGTTCGGCTTCGCTTCCGGCAGCGTCAGGCTGAAGGTGTGCTCATCGTAACGGGTGATGTTGGTGAAGTTCCGCGTGAAGAAGTTGTTCGACCAGGGCGCCTGGATGAACGGCTGCTGCCAGAAATAGAAGCTGAACATCATGTCGTCAGAGGTCACCGGCACGCCATCGCTGTAGCGCGCCGCCGGATTGATCCTGACGTAGACCGTGCGGTTCGGCTTGTCCACCGCCCAGGCCTGTGCGATGCCCGGGAAGTACCGGAAGTTGCCGTTGGCATCGATGGAGGTGTCATTCGGATGCCGGCGACCGAACAGCATGCGTGTGTCGTCCAGGATCCAGGGCCGGAAGGAGCCGTTGGCGTCCGGGCCGAACAGCCGCAGCGTGCGCGGGAAGTCCGCCAGCGATCCGTACAGCGTGCCGCCTTTCTTCGCCCGGGGGCTGCCCAGGTCAGGCAGGTCGCTGCCGTCCTCCCAGACCAGATCGGCGGGGATGTCCGCGGTGGTTTCGAACCTGAAGAACTTCTCGAACTCGCCCTTCGCGGCGCGGGCATCCACTTCCTCGCGGGTGATCTCACCCCGCTCCAGCCCTTCCCACACTTCCGGCGGCATGGAGTAGAAGCTGTCGAAGTGCGCCTGCATGTGCGCGCGCATGGCCGCTTCACGGTCCGCATCCGGTGGAGGAACGGCCGACTCATCGGGCTCGCTGCCGCCACAGGCGCCGAGCGCCGCGACCAGAGCGACCAGCACCAGCTCTCTGGTGCGCCGCAGGATTGTTGCTGGAAGGCTGCTCGTCATGAAAACCTCAACGATAGAGCGTGAATTTGCGCGGATCGAAAGCCTCGCGTATGGCTTCGCCGATGAACGTCACCACCGCCAGGATGAAAACCAGCGCCACGAAGGCGGAGGTGACGATCCAGGGTGCGGTGGTGAGGTTGGCGGTTCCCTGCTTGAGGAGCTCGCCGATGCTCGGCGTCGGGGGTGGCAGCCCCCAGCCGAGAAAGTCCAGCGCCGTGATGGCGGTGATGGCACTGACCACGGTAAACGGTACGAAGGTCACCATGGTGGCAATGGTGTTGGGGAGGATGTGGCGGAAGATGATGCGCGCCGTGCCCGCGCCCAGCACCTGAGCGGCCGCGGTGTAGTCCCGCGCCTTTTCCTTGTAGGTCTCGGTGCGCATGTAGTACGTAAGTCCCGTCCAGCTGAACAGCACCATGATCAGCAGCAGGATCCCGATCCGTGTGCCGATGGAGAACGTGCTCGGGATGACCGAGAAAACGATGATCACCATGTACAGGAAAGGGATGTTCGACCAGATCTCGATGATCCGTTGAAACAGGAGGTCGAACACCCCGCCGAAATAGCCCATGGCGCAACCGACGGTCACGCCGATCAGGTAGGTCAGCGCGGTGAAGGCGATGGCGAAGAATATCGCCGTCCGGAATCCATAGATCAGCCTGGACAGCACGTCCCGGCCGGTGCTGTCCGTGCCGAGGTAGTGACGCCGTGCGAAGTCCGGCGGATCGGCCTTGAGCACACCCTCCACCGTGTCGTTGAAGTACGGGCCCCACGGGATCGGGGGCATGAGCACCCAGTTGTCGGTGCCCTTGAAATGACCGGCCAGCGCACGGTAGTTCACGGGGGTGACGGCCTCCGTCCCGGTCAGCCCGTACTCCGCGCCGAGCTTCACGTCTGCATAGGTGGGAAAAGTCCAGGTGCCCTCGTAGCTGACGACGATGGCCTTGTCGTCCACGAGCAGCTCCGAAAACAGGGACAGCCCGGTCAGCGCGGCGAGCAGGATGGCCGAGTAGTAACCCCGGCGGATCTCGCGGAACCGCTTCAGCTTCCTGACGGTGAGGGGGTTCAGGCGCATGGTCAGTGGAACCGGACCCGCGGATCGACCAGCGCGACCAGCATGTCGGAGAGGATGTTGCCGATCAGGAGCAGCAGGCTCGCCAGCAGCACGATGCCCATCACCACCGGATAATCCCGGTCGAAAATGCTCGTGAGCCCCAGGAGCCCGAAGCCGTCGATGTCGAAGATGGACTCGATCAGGAAAGACCCGCCCACCAGAAGGGTGATGTTCTGGCCGAACGTGGTAGCGATCGGGATCAGCGAGTTGCGCAGGGCGTGCCCGGAGACGGCCCGGTTGAAGGGTACGCCCTTGGCCACCGCCGTGCGCACGTAGTCCGCCGCCAGATTATCCATGAGGTTGTTCTTCATCAGCATGGTGGTCACCGCGAAGCTGCCGACCAGGTAGCAGGTCAGGGGCAGCACCGCGTGGTGCAGCACGTCGAGAACCTTGTCTCCCGCCGACAGCTCCCCGAAGTTGTAGCTCGTGAATCCGCCCATCGGGAACCAGTCCACCTCCACCGCGAAGAACAGCAGCAGCAGGGCGCCCAGCACGTATCCCGGCACGGCGTAGCCCATGAACACGATCACGGAGGTGATGTTGTCCATGGTGGACCGGTGTCCGATGGCCTTGACCACGCCGAGCGGGATGCACACCAGATAGGTAATCACCAGACTGACCAGGCCGTAGAAGAGGCTGATCGGAAAGCGCTCGCTGATCACATCCCACACCGGCTCGTTGTAGCGGTAGCTGGTTCCGAGATCGCCCCTCACCACCTTCCCGACCCAGAGCGCGTAGCTCTCGTACCAGGGCCGGTCGAAGCCGTAGTATTCCTTGAGCTGCTGAAGCTGCTCCTCGGAGAGCGCCATGCCCTGACCGGAGCTGCGTCGGGTGACGTCGCTGATGCTCGCCTGCTGCGCTTCCATGATGGCGCGCTCCAGCGGCCCGCCCGGCACGAAACGGGTGACCATGAAGACCAGTACGGTGATCCCCAGAAGGGTCGGGATGATCAGGAAGGCGCGGCGAATGAAGTAATCGCGCATCGGGACTGTGAAGTTTCTTTTTACTGCCGTTTTTCCGGGCGCCATTGGAGCACAACGGACCGGGCGCCTCAAACGCCTGCCCGACCAGCCCGTGCCCCGCCCGACGCGCCTTCGCCTCGCGGGAGCGGCGCTATCGCTATAAAGTGGCGGGCCAAACCCGGAAAGGGTCACTCGAGAGGAGAGCACGCACCATGAGCCAACTGAACCTGAGCAACGACGAGCTTCTGTCCACCACCCGCGCGGTGCGCAAACGGCTCGATTTCGACCGGCCGGTGGAGAAGGCCGTGCTCATGGAATGCATGGAGCTCGCCCTGCAGGCACCCAGCGGCTCCAACGTCCAGGGCTGGCACTTCATGTTCGTCACGGACGCGGCCAAGCGGAAGGCCGTCTCGGAGGTGTACCGCGAGCTCTTCAACAACGTGTATGCAGGAAGCCCCATGGCAGCTTCGGAGCAGCACGCCGACGACCCGAGCATGCATGCCACCCAGCAACGCGTGATGAGCTCCGCCCAATACCTGGCCGACAACATGCACCGCGCGCCGGTGCTGTTCCTGCCCTGCATCAGCGGTCGCGTCGATCAGGTGACCGGAGAGATGGCCAACGCCGGACAGGCGGGCACCTTCGGCTCGATCATCCCGGCGGCCTGGAGCTTCATGCTTGCCGCCCGGGCGCGAGGCCTCGGGACCTGCTGGACGACCATCCACCTCATACAGGAGAAGAAGGTAGCGGAGATCCTCGGTATCCCCTACGACGACATCACCCAGGTGGCTCTGGTGCCGGTGGCCTACACCAAGGGCACCGACTTCAAGCCCGCGCCGCGCAAACCCATGGACGGCGTCGTCCACTTCGACAAGTGGTGATCCCGCGCTAGGACGGCGTCAGACGTCCAGCTCGATGATGACCGGGGCATGGTCGGAGGCGGTCATGCCTTCCTGCTTCTTGCGATAGTCCCGGTCGATGCCCGCGTCGACGAGCCCGCCGGCCAGGTCTTCCGTGCCGAGGATCAGGTCGATCCTCAAGCCCTGCTTGCGGTGAAACGCGCCGCCCCGGTAGTCCCACCAGGAGAACGCCTGCTCGTCCGGATGCAGGTGCCGGTAGAGATCGACCAGACCCAGCTCCAGCAGGCGCTGGAATCGTGACCGTTCCTCGGTGGTGTGAAACAGGCGGCCGTCGCCCTCCGTGCCGCGCCAGCTGTCCAGCGGCTGGGGCGCGATGTTGAAGTCGCCACACAGGATCTGGCGGGTGAGGTCCTGCCCGCCGAGATGCTCGATCAGCGCATCGAACCACGCGAGCTTGGCCGGAAAGTCGTCGTGCTCCAGCGTCTTGCCGTTCGGGCAGTAGACGGTCGTGAACCGGAACGCGCCACCGTCGACCCCGACGGTGAGCAGCCGGGCGCCGAAGTCCTCCTGACCGGGCAGCCCCACCTGAACCGGCTCGATGGGGCAGCGGGCGAGCACCGCCACACCGTTCCAACCCTTCTGTCCGTGACACACCGAGCGGTAGCCGAGCGACTCGAACGCCTCGTGCGGAAAGTTATCGTCGGTGAGCTTGATCTCCTGCAGGCCCACCAGGTCCGGCGCCCGGCTGTCGAGCCAGTGCCGGACGAAGTCGAAGCGCGCGCTCAGGCCGTTGACGTTCCAGGTCGCGATCTTCATTCACAGCTTCCGAAGATCGGGCGCCTCTCCGGTGCTGCCCCGGGTAACGCCGCTCACCCGGGCGTTGCGTGCGGACGCGCGCGGGAACTTCTTGGACAGCTCCGGGCCCGCCGCCGTGAGCCCGCCGTCCACGATCAGCTTCTCGCCGGTAACGAATTCCGCATCGTCGCTGGCGAGGAACACGGCCGCACCGGCGATGTGCTCGCCGCGGCCATAATCCGGCCATGGCTGCGCTTTCATGAAGGCTTCCTGAATGCGTTCGGGGTCACCGCCCGCGGCAAGCGGCGTGGCGATGAAGCCGGGACAGATGGCGTTCACCCGGATCCGGTCCGCCGCGAGCTCCACGGCGGCCGACTGCGTGAGGCTGATGACCGCCGCCTTCGCCGCCGAGTACACCATGGGCCCCCCGTCTCCGGACAGGCCGGCGATGGACGCGGTGTTGATGATCGAGCCGCCCCGGCCGAGCTCGCGCATGTGGCGCGCGCCGTGCTTGATGCCGAAGAAGACACCCTTGGCGAGCACGTCGAACGTGTAGTCCCAGTCGGCCGCGGTCGTCTCGGTGAGCGGACCGATCGCACCGCCGACACCGGCGTTGTTGAACAGAATGTCCAGGCCCCCGAACTGCTCGACGGCCCGACCGAGCACTGCCGCCACGTCTTCTTCGCTCGCCACGTCCGTGCGCACGAATGTGCAGGTTTCGCCGTAGCCTTCCGCCTCGAGCCTTGCCATCAGCGCCTGACCGTTCTCGGCGTTGTAATCGGCGATCACCACCCGGGCACCTTCGTGCAGGAACCGCTCCACGGTTGCCCGGCCCATGCCGCTCGCCCCGCCGGTAATCACGGCCACTTTGTGTTGAAGTCGCATCGCTCTCTCCTTGCCAGACCGACAGTGTAGCCCAGCAACGGCAGGGCGCCACGGATGGCACAGTTCATTAGAATGAGAGCGTGATCAGAGTACTCGGACATCCCTGCCGTGAGCCGCGCTTCAGGCTCGCTGCATTCTGCGCGCTGATGCAGACCGCCACCGTAAGCGCCGCCGGCGAGCCCGGGGCCGGTGACCCGGCTCGTGCACCCGGCCGGATGGCCGACCGGGTGCACGAATCGATGGGCAATGCGGTCCAGGCGACGGTCCGCCGGATCGACAGCTTCTTCGTCACCGAGGATCACGCCACCTTCGAAGAGCGGGACTCACGTGTCCGTCTGCGCCTGGATACCGACTACCTCCAGCATCACGGCTGGGAGGTCTCACCCAGGGTGAAGCTGCATCTGGTTCTGCCCGGGCTCGGCGAGCGCCTGCGCCTGGTGATGAACGAGGATCAGGGGCCGGACGCGGACGAGGCCTCCACCAGCGACGACGACAACGACATCGCGTTGCGCTGGATGGGGCCTCAGAGCACGACGTTCGGCTATTCGTTCGATGTGGGAATCACTACCAGGGGCGACGGCCTGCTGGACCCCTTCGCCCGGGTGAACACCGGGGTCGAGTACGAGCTCGGCCCTGAGTGGGTGGGTCAGACCACCAACCGCCTCTACTACTACGCCAAGGCGGGCTGGCGAAACGACCTGCGTCAGTACTTCAATCGCGGTCTGGGAGATGACTACCTGTTCCGCTCACGCACTCGAGTACAGTACTTTCAGGACAACGGCTACAACCCGTTCTTCGAGCAGAAGTTCTCTCTGTTCCAGTCGCTGGATGATACGCACAAGCTTGCCTACGAGGCGCTCTACCGGCGGCAGGACGCGACCGATTCGCCGTTCGACCAGAGCGAGATCACCGTCGCACCACCCCAGGACAGCTATCGGCACTACATCGTCCAGATCCGCTACCGTCAGCAGTTCTGGCGTCCGTGGTTCTACGTGGAGCTCTGGCCCATCGTCGTGTGGCCCGAGGAGCGCGACTACGACACCACGCTCGCCTTCCGCTTCCGCATGGAGGTGAACCTCGGCGGCACCGGAGACGAGCGACTCGATGAGTAGCCGGAAAAACCCATGCGTCCAGTCACTTGTCAGTCTTCTCACGCGCGAGATCAATACGCAGGTAGGCTCGCCGGTGGAAGCGTCCGGTGAGCTTCGCCCCGAGATCCGCAACGCGCATCTGCCAGCCGTACTTGCGCCGCAGCGCTGCGAGGGACCGTTCGACCTCCGCAGGCGCTTCGAGCACGACGGCGGTGGCGTCGTGCCAGGGTCCGAGGACCTTGCCGCGCACGTCACACACCGCGACCCGCGCGCGGCTCCCGTTCCTGAGGCGTTTCACCTTGCCCGCGTCCCCGGCCGAGAAGACGAAGAGCGCATCGCCGTCCGGCGCGCACCAGACCGGCGTCGCAACCCCCGCACCGGACTTTCTGAACGTCTCGAGACTCACGTAGGGCGCCGAACGCAGCCGTTCGACCTCGTCCATGGTATTGATGCCGGTCATGCCACGCGCTCCGGTGATGCCCGATAGCGCATTCTACAGTCGGATCTGCTCATCCAGGCGATCCAGAAACCGGTGCACCGAGAGCACGTCGGCCATGGTGCTGAAGTCCCGGGAGGCATAGGTCATCACAGCGCCTTCCGGCGGCGCTCCGTCCAGAACCCGGGCGAACCGCGGCACCCCATCGGTGAGCACGCTGAGCACCACCACCGCCTCCGGCTCCAGCGCAATGCCCAGGATCTTCAGCGTCTCCTGCGCGTCCTCGAAATTCCTCGCGGCGATCACGGCCTCGAAATCCGGTACGCCGAGCAGACCATCCACCTCCTTGAGCACCCAGGGCCGGGCGGCGAACCGCGCGCGTACCGCCTCGTCGGCAAACAGTCCCTTGAGTCGCGTCGCGGCGGTGCGCGGCAGGTTGGCGAGCAGATGCCAGCCGATCCGGAACAGCCGCACGAGCCCCGGCGCGTCCTGGAGCATGGCGCAGACGGCATCAGGGCCGTCCACGTCCTGCGCGAGCCAGAGATCGTGGCTGGCGCCGAGATTGCAGGTGGCGACCACCAGGTTTGCCGCGGCGCCGGACGCCAGCCGTTCCCCGCCCGATTCCGCACCGATCATCAGCAGATTGGAGAGGTAGGTGAGCTCGTCCATGCGCGCATCGAAGCGCCCGGGGTCCGACTGCAGCCGCCCCAGGGCAACGCGAACCCAGTCGGACTC
>JASFLG010000088.1:0-11120 GCA_050118205.1 Pseudomonadales bacterium | reverse complement strand
TCAGATGGGCAGTCCGCCCACCCCTCCGTTCACGGAAGCCCAGCGGGCCTCGATCAAGGTTGCGGCGGGGTCCTCACGAGACAGAGCTCGTACAGGGACGCGAGCTCCGCCGCCTCGCCCTCCGCACTCTTCGCGGCGAACGGTCCAGGCGGATACTCATCGAAGGTCACACGTTGCTCCAGCAGAGCGAAGACCGCCCTGGTGGCGAGATCCAGCCGACGGTCCACGCCCGCCGTTCGGACGTGCTCGGGAAGCTTGCTCGCGAGCAGCTCGCTGATCCGCTCGGACGCGTGCTGGATCACGGACGCGTGCCGCGCGTAGACCTCCTTGTCGCCGAGCAGGTGCGCCGCCCGCAGAAAGTCGCAGTGCCGCGAGAAGTACTCGACCAGATCGCGACAGACAGACAGCACCGATTCCTCGAATGTGAGTCCCTGGTGCCGCTCGAGACTCATCCGCTCGTCGATGCCGTGGATCTGCCGGTCCCGGACCGATTCGTGCAGCGCCACGAGAATGCTGCGCTTGTTCTTGAACCGGGCGTATATAGAGGCAGTGCCGCAACCGGCCCGCTCGGCGATGTCCGGAATGGTGATCTGATCGAAGGAGCGGCCGTCGAGCAGACTCTCCAGGGCCTGGATGATCTCCTGCAGTCGCTTCTCGCTGCGCGCCTGCTTGGGCGCGTTGACTCTCTCCAGCCGGACCATCACGGCCAGGTCGTGCGGGTGCACGTCCTGCCCCGCAGTCTGCGGCAGTGCCGGATCCGGAACCGGCTTCCGGGTAGTGGCGGCCTCCGCAGCGGCCCCCTCGACGGCAACGGGTTTCTCCGACATTCAGCGCCCCCTCGACTTCACGGTAATGACCACCAAAGTGACATCCCAGGCCCCTCGCGTCTCAGATTATCTTATGGCAGGACGCCCGGCATCTGCCCAGCAGCATTGACATCATAGCAAAAATAGAATTAGATTCTATTTCTAACTCGGAGCTCGAACTCAGGGAGACTGCGCATGAGCGAAGCCGTATCACACAAGGATCCGTCCCCACCGCCGCCCAAGATGCCCGGCGATGCCGAGGTGGAGGCCAACGGCGAGATTCCTTCCGCCTACGACGTGCCACTCGAGGCGATCAACCCGGTCAATCCAAGGCTCTTCAGTGAGGATCGCTGGCAGGAGTACTTCGAGCGGCTGCGTAACGAAGATCCGGTGCACTTCAACAGCACGGAGCTGGCAGGCCGCTACTGGTCGCTCACCCGCTATGAGGACATCAAGCGCGTCGACGTGGACTGGGAGACCTTTTCGTCGGCGCACGGCATCGCTCTGGGCTTTCCCATCGATCATGAGCTCCCGGAAGGCGCGCTTAACATCAAGATGTTCATCGCGCAGGACCCTCCCGTGCACGACGTGCAGCGCAAGACGGTCGCGGGTGTGGTGGCGCCTGCCAATCTGGCGAAGCTGGAACCACTCATTCGTGAACGCACGTGCAAGGTGCTGGACTCACTGCCCGAGGGCGTAACCTTCGATTGGGTGGATACGGTATCGATCGAGCTCACCACCATGATGCTCGCCACCCTGTTCGATTTTCCGTTCGAGGAGCGCCGCAAGCTCACGCGCTGGTCGGACGTGGCCACCGCCGTGCCAGGAGGCGGCGTGGTCGACACCCCGGAACAGCGACGCACCGAGCTGCTCGAGTGCCTCGAGTACTTCACCCGGCTGTGGCAGGAACGCAAACAGAATCCCGGTGACGATCTGGTGTCCATGCTGGCGCACGGCGAGGACACCAAGGACATGCAGCCCATGGAGTTCCTGGGCAACCTGATCCTCCTCATCGTCGGCGGCAACGACACCACACGCAACACCATGTCCGGCAGCGTTTACGCGCTGAACCGTTTCCCCGAGCAGTACGACAAGCTGATCGCCAAACCGGAAGTGATTCCGAACATGGTGGCGGAGGTGATCCGCTGGCAGACGCCGCTGGCTTACATGCGCCGCACGGCGAACATCGACTGCGAGGTCGGCGGCAAGCAGATCCGAAAGGGTGATCAGGTGCTGATGTGGTACGTCTCCGGCAACCGGGACGAATCGGTCTTCCCGAACGCCAATGTGCTCGATATCGAGCGGGAGAATGCGCGCAAGCACATCTCCTTCGGATTCGGCATCCACCGCTGCATGGGCAACCGGCTGGCCGAGCTGCAGCTGCGGATACTGTGGGAGGAGATCCTCGAGCGTTTCGAGAAGATCGAGGTGCAGGACGAACCGAAGCGCACCTACTCTTCCTTCGTGAAGGGTTACACCCATCTGCCGGTGAAGGTCACGCGCAAGATCGCGCGTAAAGAATAGCGCAGACCGATTGCGGCACGACGACGCCCGCCGGAGGCAACTCCCGCGGGCGTTTTTCGTTCGGTCGCCCGGGCCTACGCTTCGTCCGGCGTGATCTCGAGAATCCGCTCATCGGCGGCGATCTGGCTGCCGGGGGACGCGAGGATGCTCTGCACGGTGCCATCGACGTCCGCGAGAATCTCGTGCTGCATCTTCATCGCCTCCAGCACCGCGAGCTTATCACCGCGGGATACGACATCCCCTTCCCGCACCAGGATTTCCAGAAGCTGCCCATGCATGGGGGCGACGACCACGCCGCTGCCACCGGCTTCCTCACCGGCCACGGCCAGCGCGGCGGCCTCGATGAGATCGACGGTGCGGTCCGGCAGCGCCAGATGGAGCCTGCCGCCCGGCTGACGCCAGAAGTGAACCTTGAGGTGTGTGCCGTTCAGAGCGAGCAGTGCCGCATCTTCCCCGAGCTCGGTGATCTCCGCCGGAAGCTCCACCTCGTCGACGGCAACCTGATACTGTCCCAGGCCCTGCGGATGCACGCTGACCCGGTGACTCATCTCGTCCAGGTCATAGCGCAGCAACGTGGTCAGATCGCGGGCACTCGACCAGTCGAGAAGCTCCGGACTGACATTGCCGGACTCCACCAGGGCCGCACGCTGCCCGAGGGCATGCTCCAGCAGACCGGCAACCGCCAGCCCCTCCGGCGGGGTCGCCCCCCTCTGCCAGCCGGCATCGCCATACACCTCGTCGATGAACGCAGTCGTCGCGCCGCCATCGGCGAACACGCGCTGGGCGAGCACGTCGATCAGGAAATCCCGGTTCGTCGCAACCCCGAACAGGGCCGTCTGTCCGAGCCCCTCGATCAGCTTGCGCCGGGCTGCATCGCGACTCTCGCCGTGGGCGATGAGCTTGGCAACCATGGCATCGTAGAATGGCGAGACCTCGCCACCCGAAGCGATGCCGGCATCGACCCGGAGCATCTCGGTGGGGTGCCAGCGATGAATCGGGCCGGTCGCCGGCAGGAAATCCTGAGCCGGGTCCTCGGCGTACAGACGCACCTCGATGGCGTGACCGGAGAGCGCGACGTCATCCTGGTCGATCCCGAGCGGCCTTCCCTCGGCCACCGCGAGCTGCAGGGCCACCAGGTCGAGACCGGTGACCAGCTCGGTGACCGGGTGCTCCACCTGCAGACGCGTGTTCATCTCGAGAAAGTAGAACTCGCCAGCCTCGTCGAGCAGAAACTCGACGGTGCCCGCACCCCGGTAGTCCACCGCGAGTGCTGCTTCCACGGCGGCCGATCCCATGGCCGCACGAAGCTCCGGCGTCATCACCGGGCACGGCGCCTCCTCCACCACCTTCTGATGGCGCCGCTGCACGGAGCAATCCCGCTCTCCCAGATGGATCACGTGACCGTGCTCGTCGGCGAATACCTGAATCTCCACGTGCCGGGGCCGGACGATGGCCTTCTCCAGGATCAGGCTGCCGGACCCGAAGGCATTCTCCGCTTCCGAGCGCGCGAGCCGGAGCGCATCCGGCAGATCGGCGGGCGTGCGGACCAGGCGCATACCGCGGCCGCCGCCACCGGCCGCCGCCTTGACCATGACCGGAAAGCCGATGCCGCCGGCCGCTTCGATGAGGCGCGCCTCACTCTGATCTTCAGCTTCATATCCCGGCACGCACGGCACACCGGCCTCGATCATGCGCCGCTTGGCGCGCGCCTTGTCGCCCATCACCTCGATGGCCGCCGCGGGCGGGCCGACGAACGTGAGCCCCGCCGCAGCCACGGCCCGGGCGAAATCCGCGTTCTCCGAGAGAAACCCGTAGCCCGGATGTATGGCATGTGCGCCCTTGTCGAGCGCAGCCTGAATGATCGCTTCGCCCCGCAGATAGGACTCGGCCACCGGGGGCGGGCCGATGCACACCGCATCATCTGCAAACTGCACGTGCGGAGCCGCCGCATCCGCCTCCGAGTAGACGGCCACCGTATGCACACCCTGGGCCTTCGCCGTGCGCATGATCCGCAGCGCAATCTCGCCCCGGTTGGCCACGAGCAGGATCCCGATCTTTCTGAGCGTCTCGCCCATGCTTACCCCTCTACACCCGCGCCACGCCGAAGCTGTTCGGCTTCAGCGCTCGGTTGCGGGCCTCGAGGCAGGTCTCGAGCGTGAAGCCGAGCACCTTGCGTGTGTCCCGCGGATCGATCACACCGTGATCCAGGTTGCGGCCGGAGGTGTAGAACGCGCTCTCCTGCCGACTGAAAATCGCCTGAATGGTGGCTTCCTGAGCGGCGATGGCTTCCCTGTCCACCGGCTGGCCGCGTCGCTGGGCGGCCACCTCGGCCACCTGGCTCATGGTGCGCGCCGCCTGCTGCCCGCCCATCACGCCGGTGGAGGCGTTCGGCCAGGAGAAGAGAAAGTCCGGCTCGTAGGCATAACCGCACATGCCGTAGTTGCCGGCGCCGTAGCTGGCGCCGATGTAGAGAGCGATCTTCGGCACCCGCACGTTGGTCACCGCCTGAATCATCTTCGAGCCGTGCTTGATCATTCCGTCGTGCTCGTACTCGGTCCCCACCATGTAGCCGGTGATGTTGTTCAGGAAAATGATGGGGATGTCCGCCTGGTCGCAGAGCTGAAAAAAGTGCGTCGCCTTGTTGGCGCCCGCCGGGTCGAACGGCCCGTTGTTGCCGATGATGCCGCACGCGAAGCCCATGATGGACGTCTGCACGCAGACCGTGGCCGGCCCGTAGAGCGGCTTGAATTCCTGAAAATCGGACCCGTCGACAATCCGCGCGATGACTTCCCTCACATCGTAGGGCACCGTGTAGTCCACCGGCACGATGCCGGCGATCTCGTCGGCATCGTATACGGGCGGGCCGTACTGACGGCGGTGGGGCGGAGAGAGCCGGGCATTCCAGTCGAGCCGGCCCACCACATCCCGGGCCATCGCCACGCCCTGGGCATCGTTCTCCGCCAGATACTCCACCGAGCCGGTGGTGGCCGCGTGCATCTCGGTGCCACCGAGCACCCGCTCGTCCGCCACCTCCCCGGTGGCCGCCCTGACCAGCGCCGCCCCGCCCAGCGCCATGAGCCCGTTGTGCTTGACACCGATCACGTAGTCGCTCATGCCGGGCATGTAGGCTCCGCCCGCCGTGGAGGGGCCGTGCAGCACGACCACGGTCGGGATCCCGGCAGCGGATAGCCGCGCCAGGTTGCGGAAGAGCTTTCCGCCCTCCGCCCACAGCTCCACCTCGTACTCCATCAGGTTCGCACCGGCGCTCTCCACCAGATGCACGAACGGGAGCTTCAGTCGGATGGCCATCTCCTGGGCATTGAGCGCCGCCAGCCAGCCGCCACGGGTCGCGGCGCCCGCGCGGATACCGCTGTCGTCTGCCCAGATCATGCAGCGCACACCGCGCACGAAGCCGATGCCGAGGATCGCGCTGCCGCCCGGCACGCTGGTATCCGGGTTGTCGTCCTCCAGCAGATAGTTGGAGAGCGTGTGCAGACGCAGAAACGGCATCCCCGGATCCAGCAGCCGGGCCAGACGTTCACGCGGCGGCAGCTGTCCGCGGGCCTCGAAGGTGGCCGCCCGCCGGTTGGAGGCCGCCACCGCCCGTTGCTCCAGCGCGCGCAGCGTATCGACCAGCGCCAGCATATCGGCGCGATGACGGGCATAGGCGTCCGACGCAGTATCCACCCTGGAGGTAAAGACGGGCATGGGATCTCCTGTCTGGGCGCAATACGAACGATTGCGCGTCTCTATTCAAGTGGTCGGGCGCAGTATATCCCGAGACCCGCTGTCGTCGGCCTCTGCTACATCGTGACTGAACAGCACCCGCGCAGCACCGAAGGTCTTCAGTCGCTCGATCGAGCGCCGGTAGGCCGCTTCCAGACCCTCGTGCGCCTGGTTGTCCGGATCGCCGCCGAGCGTGTACTCGCGGGCGGTCCACGCTGCCTGCGCGGCAATCAGCGTCGGGCCCCGGGCCGTCTCGACCAGCACGGACTGATGACCCGGAGTATGACCGGGGCTCGCAAGCACGGTGACCCCGGGAACGATCTCGAGGTCTCCCTCGACTTCCCGGATTCGCGCCCGCTCGTGATCGAACCACTCCCGGACGGTGTAGCGGGGCTGTCGAGCGGCCTCGAGCTCGGCGCGCTGCACCACAATCTCGGCATGTGCGAACGTCCGGTTGTTGCCACAATGATCAAAGTGGAGGTGAGAGTTGACGACCGTGCGAACGTCGGACGGGGTCAGACCGCATGCAGCCAGCAGATCGAGAATCCGCCATCGTACCGGCTCGAACCGTTCTTCGATGAAGCGGTTGCCCTCACCCACACCCGTGTCGACCAGGATCGCCCCACGATCCGTTTCGATGAGATAGCCGTGCACGCTGATTCGATCATTCAGGTAGTTGACCCTGGCAAGGGGTAACCGGTGCACTACATTCATGCGCTTCCTCATCTAAGCCAGCACGGAATGGGTCTGCTGAATCTCCCGGTTGCGTGAGTAGAACGACAGGTCCACCGTTCTGCCGACGTTGTGGAGGGTCAGGCACACCGGATTGGCATCGTGGTCGGCCCCCCGCCGGTCGGCCAGCACGATACCGGCCAGGATCTCGCCGACGACGGGTGCGTTCTTGAACTGGTTGCCGCTGGTACCGATGGCCAGGTAGTAGCCCGGCAGATCCGTTCTGTCGTAGACGGGAATCCAGTCGTTGGAGACGTCGTACAGCCCCACGGTGCCCCGGGCGGTGTTCTCGATCCGCAGATCGGGGAAGCGCTGCGCGGAACGGTAGACCTGCGTCGTCCACTGCTCGGTGAATTCCGTGTTGAAGTCGTCCGGGTCGACGATGTCCGGCTCGTCGCAGTCAGGGTCGGCCGTGCCGATCAGCAGGTCGGCGCCGTCGGCTCGCTGGTAAACGCCCGCATCCAGGTCGACGACGAAACCGTTGCCGCCGGACCGATAGCCGGACGGTGCCTTGAGATAGGCCACCTCGTGTCGCTGCGCCCGGGTCCGGATCCTGAGCTGCCCGGAGACGCCGGCCAGATCATTGATGTGCGCCGAGTGGGGGCCCGCCGCGTTGATGACCACGGGTGCCTCGAGCCGTTCCCCGTCGCCGAGCGTCACGCCGGCAACGGCGTCTGCATTCCTGTGAATCGCGCTCACCGCGTCGCCGAACCGGAACACCGCTCCGGCGGCAGCCGCCGCGGCCATGAGGTTGTGGGCGGCCAGCTGAGGATCGGACACGTAGCCCGCGGCAGGGATGTAGATGCCGCCGCCGATACGGCCGGGCACGGGCTCACCGAAACCCGGGTCGTCGCGCCGCTTCGGCGGCCCGAACGCGTCCAGGCAGATGCCCGGATACAGCCCGGCCACCCCGTCCGCATCGAGCAGCCGGTAGTCGACCCCCACCTCGTCGAGCACGGCCAGGTTGCCGGCGTGGCTGTCCTCCTCGCCTTCGCGCAGCAGCACCAGCCCGCCGCACTCCGTGTACGCGGCAAGTCCCCGCTCGTCCGCGTGACCCAGATAGCCTTCCCAGTCGAGCCAGCGGAAACGGGCTTCGTGCGCTACGGCCGCCGCGGTCACGTGCGAGTAGTAGGGTCGGATGATGGCCGACGAATGGCTGGTGGACCCGTAGCCGGCGGCGGGCAGCGGGTCCACGTTCAGCGTGGAAAGCCCCCGGCGGGTGAGCTCCAGGGCGATGGCGCAGCCGATCACGCCGGCGCCGATGATGATTGCGTCTCGCTCGTTGTGTGAACTCATGCAGATTCCCGGGGCCCGCCCGGAAAAATCCTACTGCATCCTGAGCGCAGACGCGCGGGGCGTGCCCGGGTTCGCACTATCCGCGCTCCGGACTGCGTAGTCTGTTGAATTCCATGAATAAATCTTCGTAACGGACGACACCATGCGTACCCCGATTCAAGCTGCACTGATGACGCTGGCCGTTCTCCTGCTGCTCCCGCTCTGCGCCGATGCGGCCATGACGAGCATGCGCGAGCCGCTGTTCAAGGCGACGGACGATGCACGGGCGCGGGCGGACGCGGCCGAAGCGAGCCTGCTCGCACCCATCAGCTATCGGGAGGCGACGGAGAACTACGAGCGCGCCGACGACACCTTCCAGCGTGCCGGCAGCGTGGACAGCATCCGCCGCTACCTGACCAAAGCGGAAGCCGCCTACAACAGGTCCACCGAAGCGGCCGGGATTGCTGCCAGCGCTCTGGACGCCGCCATCCAGGCGAGAAAGGACGCTCTCGAGGCCGACGCGCCGACCTTCGCTCGGGACACCTGGGACGACGCGGAGGAAGACTTCCGGAGCGCCACGCAGCGACTGGAACGCGGCAGCATCAAGTACGCGGAACGCTATGCACAGGAAGCCGAGACCGGCTACCGCGACGGCGAGCTCATCGCCATCAAGGCCAACTACCTGAGTGAGACCCGCGACTACATCGAGATGGCGGAGAAGCTCAAGGCGGAGCGGTACGCGCCCACTTCCCTCGTCAACGCACAGAGCCTGCTGGCGTCGGCCGAGGCGGAGCTCAACAACAACCGCTACGACACGGACAAGCCGCGCAGCCTGGCCGCCGACGCCAAGCACAACGCCCTGCACGCCATATACGTCGCGAAGCTGGAGAACCGGATTCGAAACCGCGATGCCACCCTCGAATCGGTGCTGCTCGAGTGGGAAGCGTCCATCGATCGTCTGGGTGACGCGCTGGACACCCCCGTGCACTTCGACTACGGCGAGTCCGCTGCAATCGACAAGCTGCTCGAGTCCCTGTCGCGCGTGCAGATGCAGCAGCAGACACTCGAGAGACAGATCGACGACAAGAACGCGGAGCTTGCCACGCTCAACGAGCAGGTCACCCGAATGCAGGAGCTGATCGGCGGCGGCAATCACACCATCGATGAGCTCGAGCAGCTGGTGACCGAGCAGAAGGCGCACCTGGAGCAGCAGGCCCGCTACCGGGAGCGCTTCGCGCGGGTGGAAGCCCTGTTCGATCCCAGGGAAGCCACGGTCATGCGCCAGGGTGACACGGTGATCATCCGCATGATCGGTCTCAACTTCGACAGCGGCACCGCCACGCTCAAGCCCGAGCACCTGCAGCTGCTCGCCGACCTGGAGCGGGCCATCAGCGAGTTTCCCGAGAGCCGCGTCGTGGTCGAGGGTCACACCGACGCCTTCGGATCGGACGCCGAAAACCTCAGCCTCTCTCAGGCCCGGGCGGACGCGGTGATGAAGCACCTGCTCTCGGCGCTGCCCATCTCGCCGCTCAACCTGAACGCCATGGGCTACGGCGAAACCCGACCGGTCGCCAACAACGAGACTCCGGAAGGCCGCAAGCGCAATCGTCGTATCGACGTGGTGATCAAACCACACTGGGTGCAGCCACAGACGGTGGCTCGCGTTCAGCCGCCCGATCTCATGCTCGACGACACGCCCTGATATCCATTCACGGAGTGTTCGAGCGCTGATTGCCAGGCGCGCCCCGCCGAAGATACCCTGGTGTCGTCGGCCTTGCGGGAGCGTTCATGCCCGTCCAACCCTTTGATCCTGGAGCGCTGCGCGGTCGGATCAGGGCAACCACCCACACCGATGAGGCCGAGGTCGTCTCGGAGCTGATCGCGGCCGCCGAAACCACACTGGATCCGGACCGGCGCCGGCGCGTGCTGGCAAGCGCCCGCGAGCTCACGGTTCGCTGCCGGGAGCACGCCGACGAGGCCGGCACCCTGGATACCTTTCTGCAGGAATTCGGCCTCTCCAATCGCGAAGGGGTCGCCCTCATGTGTCTCGCAGAGGCGCTCCTGCGGGTGCCGGACGACGACACCGCGGACCGGCTCATCGCGGAGAAGATCCGCAGCGGCGACTGGGCATCCCACCTCGGTCACTCCGAATCGCTGTTCGTGAACGGCTCCGTCTGGGGCCTCATGCTGACCGGACGACTGGTCACCCTGGACCCCGAGGCCGAGAAGGACACCGGTGGCTGGATGCGGCGTCTGGTCAGCCGCCTCGGAGAGCCCATCGTGCGTACCGCCGTGATGCAGGCCATGCGCATCCTTGGCCGCCAGTACGTGCTCGGTCGTACCGTGGAAGAGGCTCTGGCGCGTCGCGGCGATCACCCGGATGCGCTCTACTCCTTCGACATGCTCGGCGAAGGCGCGCGCACCTGGGCGGACGCCGAGCACTACTTCGAGTCCTACCGGAACGCCATCCTCGCCATCGGCGAAATGGCCCGGCACGATGATCCGGTCAGAAACGACGGCATCTCGGTGAAGCTCTCGGCTCTGCACCCACGCTACGAGACCGCACAGCAGGGTTCGGTGCTCGATGAGCTGCCCGACCGGCTGCTGGTGCTGGCCCGGCTCGCCCGGGAACGGGGGCTGGGGCTGTCCATCGATGCCGAGGAAGCGGCGCGGCTCGAGCTCTCTCTGGAGATCTTCGAGCGGCTCGCCCGGGCACCAACCCTCGCCGGCTGGCAAGGGCTCGGCTTCGTGCTGCAGGCCTACCAGAAGCGGGCGCCGGCCGTGGCCGACTGGCTCGCCCGGCTCTCCGAGGACTGCGGGCACCGGCTGATGGTTCGCCTGGTCAAGGGCGCCTACTGGGACGCGGAGATCAAGCACGCCCAGGAGCAGGGTCTGCCCGACTATCCGGTGTTCACGCGCAAGGCGAACACGGATCTGTGCTACGAGGTCTGTGCCGCACGCCTGCTCGACGCGGGCGAGCGGATCTATCCCCAGTTTGCGACCCACAACGCCACCACCGCCTGCCAGGTCCTCGCACTCGCGCGCGGTCGCCCCTTC
>JASFLG010000087.1:0-11150 GCA_050118205.1 Pseudomonadales bacterium | reverse complement strand
TCATCGGGCCGCCGGTCATTCAGCTGCTCGTGTTCGGCTATGCGGCCTCGTTCGACGTGAATCACGTGGCGCTGGCAGTGCACGACGCGGACAACGGCGCAGCGGCCCGGGCGCTGGTCGCGCGTTTCGAGAGCTCCGAGGCGTTCGACCGCGTTGCGACGCTGTCATCGCGGGAGCAGGTGGCAGCCGTCATCGATGAGCAGCGTGCCATGATGGTCCTTTCCATCGGTCCGGATTTCAGCCGCCGGCTCGCCCGGGGTGAATCCGGTGGCCTTCAGCTCATCGTGGATGGGCGCAACTCCAACACGGCGCTCATCGCGCTCGGATACGCGCGGGCAATCGTGACCGCGTTCAACCAGGATTGGGCGGCTGCGCACGGATTGTCGGGCCCTCCGGGTAGCCTGGTGGTCCGTGCGTGGTACAACGAGAATCTGCTGTCGCGTTGGTTCGTGGTTCCCGGCATCGTCGCGTTGCTGACCCTGGTGGTGACGCTGGTCGTGACGGCGCTGTCGGTGGCGCGCGAGCGGGAGGCCGGCACCTTCGATCAGCTTCTGGTGACGCCACTGCTGCCCGCGGAGGTGCTGCTCGGGAAGGCCCTGCCAGGCATGATCATCGGCACGGTGGAGGCCACCTTCGGCATTCTGGTGGTGGTCTTCTGGTTCGACGTCCCGCTGCGGGGAAGCCTGCTCGCTCTCTACCTCGGGATCTGGCTGTTTCTGCTCTCCGCCATCGGCATCGGCGTGACGATCTCGTCGCTCTCCAAGACGCAGCAGCAGGCCCTGCTCGGCGCTTTCCTGTTCCTGGTGCCGGCGGTCATCCTGTCCGGCTTTGCCACGCCCATCGAAAACATGCCGGATCTGGTGCAGACGCTGACCTACGCGAATCCGCTGCGCTACGTGCTGGTCATCGTCCGCGGGGTGTTCCTTCAGGGTGCCGGTCTGGATGAGCTGGCTGGTCAGTACTGGCCGATGGCGGTCATTGCGGGCACGACGCTGGTGACGGCCGGCTGGCTTTTCCGGCACCGCATGTACTGACGTCGTGCTTGCGCAGTACCTCCCGGCGCTTATAACGTTGAACGTTCCGCAGGAAACGGGAATGGTGCAGCCTTGATGATGCTCGGTCCGTACACCGTGCTCGACTTCACCGACGAGCGGGGCGAGATCGGCCCCATGCTGATGGGTGACCTCGGCGCGGACGTGATCCGCGTGGAAAGTCCAGAGGGGACCGCGAGCCGGACGGCCGCGCCGTTGCTCGAGGGCGCACCGGACGATCTGGCGAGCCTCTCCTTCCTCGCGTTCAACCGCAACAAACGTTCCATCGTGCTCGACCCTGACTCCCCGGATGACCGGGCGGTGCTCGATGAGCTGATTCGTCGCAGCGATTTTCTGTTCGAACCCTGGCCGGAGAGCCCGCTCTCTGCCTACGGCGTCGATTTCGACCGGGCACGGGCGCTCAATCCCCGCATCGTCCACGTGCGTCTGTCGCCCTGGGGGGAAGATGGTCCCTACGCGGACTACCAGGGCAACGACCTCGTGGTCGCGGCCATGGGCGGGCCGGTCGCTCTGCAGGGCACGATGGAGCGGCCGCCGGTCCGTCTCAGCGTGCCGCAGATCTGGCGCCACGCCGGGGTGGAGGCGGCGGCGGGGGCCATGGCCGCGCATCAGCGGATGCTTCGCACCGGCGTCGCACAGTACGTCGATCTGTCGGCCCAGAGCGTGCTCACCTGGACGATGCTGAACGCCATGGACGCCTATGCGATCCAGGGCGCCGACTTCCAGCGCGGCGGCGGTCTCGACACCGGCACGACCCGCATCAACATGATCTTCCCGTGCGCGGACGGCTACATCCTGGCCCTGCCGCACTCGAAGGTCCTGCTCGGTTGTCTCCCGTGGATGATCGACGATGGCGTAGCGGATGCATCGCTCAAGGAGATCGACTGGCCCGCCTATGATCTGAACCTGAGGAATCCCGATCACGAGCCGCTCAACGTCTACCAGGCGTCGGACATGCTGCGCGCCTTCTTCGCCGGACATTCGAAGCTGGAACTGTTCGAGTATGGTCTGAAGACCGGCATCACTCTGGCGCCCATCAACACCCTGCCGGAGCTGCTCGACCTCGAGCATCTGAAGATACGGGAGTACTGGATGCCGATGAGCCTTCCGGACGGCCGCACCCTGCCGGCTCCGGGACTCTGGGGCAAGTCGCATCAGGCGGTGCTGTCGGTCCGGCGGGGCGCGCCGGGGCTCGACGAGCACGGCGCCGAGATCCGCGCTGAGATTGCCACGCCTCCGAAGCCGGCCGCCTATCCGGAGCCCGATGACGGCCTGCCTTTCGAGGGCATCACGGTCGCCGACTTCTCCTGGGTCGGTGTGGGGCCGATCTCCGCGAAATACCTGGCCGACCACGGTGCCCGGGTGATCCGGGTGGAATCCGAGACCCGCCCGGACGTGCTCCGCGGCAACCCGCCGTTCAAGGATATGGTGCCCGGTCTCGACCGGTCCCAGTTCTTCGGCGACTTCAACACCTCGAAACAGAGCCTGACGCTCAACATGAAGCTGCCCGAGGCGGTCGAGATCGCCCGGGAGCTGATCCGGCACTCGGACGTGATGATCGAAAGCTTTGCCGCCGGCGCGATCCACCGGCTGGGTCTCTCCTACGAGGAGGTCAGGAAGCTCAATCCCGGGCTGATCAAGATCAGCACCTGCCTGATGGGTCAGACCGGACCGGCTGCGGCCCTCGCCGGCTATGGCTATCACGCGGGCGCGATCGCCGGGTTCTACGAGATCACCGGCTGGCCGGACCTGCCACCGAGCGGCCCGTGGGTCGCCTACACGGACACCATCGCACCGCGCTTCATCTCCGTGCTCCTCGCCGCCGCGCTGGATCATCGGCGTCGCACCGGAGAGGGATGCTACGTGGACGTGGCGCAGATCGAGGCATCGCTTCACTTCCTGACTCCGGAGCTGCTCGATCTGCAGGCGAACGGCGTCGCCGCCACCCGGATCGGCAATCGCTCGACACGCGCCGCGCCTCAAGGATGCTACCGGTGTCATGGCGAAGACCGATGGTGCGCCGTCGCGGTGGATACGGACGCGCAATGGTTGAGCCTCGCCCGGGAGATGGGCCGTGAGGATCTGGCGGCGGATCCTGCGCTCGCCGCTCACGCCGGCCGCCTCGCGGCGCACGACCGCATCGACGATGCGATCAACGCCTGGACCTCGGGTCAGGACGCCTACGACGTGATGCGGCGGCTTCAGGCCGCGGGCGTTCCGGCCGGTGTCGTGCAGCGTTCGAGCGACCTCCTGCAGGACCCGCAGTATGGCCACCGCCAGTTCTATCGTTACTTGGATCACCCGGTGATGGGCCACATTCCGTACGCGGGACATCAGTACCGGATCCGCGGCTATGACAACGGGCCGCGCGGACCCGCACCGACCCTCGGTGAGCACAGCTACGAGATTCTTGCCGAGCTGCTCGGCTTCAGCGACGACCGGATCGCCGAGGCTTATGCCTCCGGCGCGGTGGCCTGAACCCGTAGAAGGCCGGCGCCACCTCCTGCGCAGGACGCCAGATCACGTCACGCCACGTGGTAGACGCGTGCGGCGTTGTCGTGCAGCAGCTTGCCGACCACGTCCGGCGGCAACCCTGCCAATGCCTCGGCTGCATACTGGCGGGGATGCTGAGCGATGGTCGCCGGTCCGGGTGACATGGACGTGGGGTGCGGGAAATCCGTCTCGTACATGATGTTGTCCGGATACAGCTCCGCCGCTCTCGCGATCATGTCGCGCTCGAACCAGAAGCACGCGTAGATCTGGCGCCGGAAGAACTCGCTCGGCAGCAACTCGTACTCCGGATGCTCCTTGGCGGCGCCGGCGTTGTGCCACTGCCAGTCGAGTGATTCCAGGAGCGTCGGAATCCAGCCGGCGCCGGATTCCACGGAGACGAAATTCAGCTTTGGAAAGCGGTGACAGACACCACCGCAGATGATCTCGGAGATGCCGAGCGCGTTACCGACGAACGCCAGCGCCGAGAAACGCACGAAGGCCGCCTTGGTGCCGATGCCGTTCCTGCCCCGGGGCGCGAACTCGCCCTCGCGCACGCCGAGGGCCGCCTGGCCGCCGATGTGGAAGCTGATCGGCAGATCGAGCGACTGGGCACACTCCCAGAGCGGGTCCCAGTGCGGATGCGCGAGATACGGCTGCCTGAAGTCCTGAGGCTGGCTCGGGAAGAGCACGGAACGGTGCCCCATCGCGGCGCAGCGCTCCACCTCCCGGACGGACTCCGCCACGTCCCAGAAGGGCAACGCACACACGGGCAGCAGGCGCTCCGGCGCGGAGCTCGCCCACTCGGAGAGGAAGTCGTTATAGACCCGCACGCAATCGAGCTTGAGGGCCTCGTTCTCCATGGACAGGAAGTTCTGCGAGCCGAAGCCGCCCACGTTGGGATAAAGGACCTGGGCGTAGATGCCCTCCCGGTCCATGTGCGCAAGGCGGGCTCCTGCATCGTAGGCACTGGGGTCGATGTCCGCGTAGGTGGGCGGAAACTCGTTCGGCGGGTGACCGTCGTAGCCGGCCAGCGATACGGCGCCGGGCGCGAGGCCTTTCTCGCCGTTGATGACCCAGAACTCGCGGCCTTTGATCTCTTCGATGTGCGGCACCACGTCGTGCCACCTCGAATCGATGCGCGAGGTCCAGAGATCCGGCGGCTCGGTGACGTGGGTGTCCACGTCGATGACCGCATGTTCCGCGAAGATATCCATGACTCCCTCCCGAGGCGACGCGTACCCGGACAATCTACCACGATGGCGCGCGGTTCTTAATCGTCGTGCCGGCAGGACCCGCGGGACGATCCGATCTTCGGGCATAATGGGTTGATCGGGCAGATGGGGAGCGCTGGAACGTGGCGGCAGAGATCCGGGAGAGGACGATCAGGGCGGGCGCCCACACGATGCACTGTCTGGAAGCCGGCCCGGTCGACGGACCGCTCGTGATCTTCGTACATGGCTGGCCGGAGCTTTCGCTATCCTGGCGCCACCAGCTGCCGGTGCTCGGCGGGCTCGGGTTTCACGCGGTCGCACCGGACATGCGTGGCTACGGCGGCTCGACGGTCTACGATCGGCACGAGGACTACGCCCAGGAACGGGTGGTGGCGGACATGATTGGTCTGATCGATGCGCTGGCTGCTGAGCGGGCCGTGTGGGTGGGACACGACTGGGGCAGTCCGACCGTGTGGAACGTTGCGAGTCACCACCCCGAGCGCTGTCACGGGGTGGCGAGCCTCTGTGTGCCCTACTGGAGCCTCGAGCGGGGGCTCGATCACTGCATCTCGCTGGTGGACCGGGCGCTCTATCCGGAAGCAGCGTACCCGGCCGGGCAGTGGGAGTATCAGCTCTTCTATCAGGAGAACTTCGAGAAGGCGACACGCACCTTCGAGGCGAACCCTTTCAATACCGTGAAGCTGCTCTTCCGCAAGGGGGACCCGGCCGGATTCGGCAAACCGGCGGGAACGGCGATGACCCGGATCAACGGCGGCTGGTTCGGGGACATGAATGAGGCGCCGGACGTGCCGATCGACACCGACGTGGTCACCGAGGCGGACCTCGAGGTGTATGCGGACGCGCTTGGCAGGAACGGTTTCTTCGGGCCGGATTCCTATTACATGAACCACGAGGCCAACGCGGCCTACGCGGCAACCGCGGTGAACGGCGGCCGGCTGGAGATGCCGGTGCTGTTCCTCGCCGCACAGTACGACTATGTGTGCGAGACCATCACCTCCGGCGCGGCCGAGCCCATGCGGCAGATGTGTGCCAGTCTCGACGAGGCGGTGGTCTACTCCGGGCACTGGATGGCGCAGGAGCGGCCGGCGGACGTGAACGCGGCGCTGGTGCGCTGGCTCGTCGAGCGATTGTCCGAGCTGTGGCCACGCTCGATGGCGGACTGACCAGCGGCATCCGAATGCGGATTGCGCCGAAACAATGGAACACAACGGGAGAACAACATGGCGGAATACATTCCTCCGACACTGGACTGGGTACGCAAGCAGGTTGAAGTCTATGAAGGCAGCGGCGGCACCGAAGGCACGACCCTGCTGGATACGGGCCTGCCGTGCATCATCGTCACCCACACGGGGAACAAGACCGGCGGCATCCGTAAGATTCCGCTCATGCGCGTGAAGGTGGACGACAACTACGTGCTGGTCGGCTCCATGGGCGGTCAGCCCAAGAACCCGGTGTGGGTTTACAACCTGCGTGCCAATCCGAACGTGGAGATCCGCGACAAGACAGAGGTCTTCAAGATGCGTGTGCGCGAGGTCGAGGACGAAGCGGAGCGGGCGCGGCTCTGGAAGGCGTGTGTGGAGGCCTTTCCGACGTACGACGAGTATCGGGCAAAGACGACGCGGAAGATCCCGGTCTTTCTCGCAGAACCGGCGCCCTAGGGCCGGCGACGTCGAATCGGGCGTTTGAGGGTATCCATGGACGTAGAGAGAGAAACGCTCGGCGAAGAGACGGTAAACGGCTGGCGCGATCGCGACGGCTTCATCGGTCCCTTCCGTCCGGGCACGGGACCGCGCAGCGACCCGCGGGGCGACTTCCCCACGGGGCCGAGCCTCGGATCACGCATGCCGGACGTCAGCTGCATCGACGCCGACGGCAAACCCTTCGATCTGCATGAGGACAGAGGCGACCGACCGGCGATCTTCGTCTTCTTTCGTTCGGCGGTTTGGTGACCGCCCTGCCGGTCGCAACTCGTGCAGTTGCAGAATGGCATTGAGGCGCTATCGGGAGCCGGTGCCGTCGTCTACGCGCTGAGCTACGACGAGGCCGACGCGCTGAGAGACTTTCGCGAGGCGCACGGCATTACGTACCGGTTGCTGTCGGACCCGGACTCCCGGGTGATCCGGGAGTTCGGCATCCTCAATACCCTCATCGCCGAGGATGATGTGCCGTGGTTCGGCATTCCGTTCCCCGGGGCGTACGTGATCGATCGGGCGGGAGTAATCACTCACAAATTCTTCGAAAGCAACCTCGCCGTGCGTGCGGGACCGGAACGGTTTCTACGCGCACTGGGCGGCGAGCCAGCTGAGGTGGTGAGGCCGACTCGGGATTCGGATCCGACGACCGAGGCTCAGGTCTTCCTCGAGGCCGATACCCTGGTCGTGAGCGTGCAGCGTGAGCTGGTGGCACGCATCGCGGTGCCGACGGGCCGACACGTGTATGCGAAACCCGCACCGCCGGGCTCCGTGGAGGTGGACCTGCAGCTCGATTCGAACCCGAGCCTGGTCGTGCGCGATCTGATCCGTCCGGAAAGCGAGCCCCATCGCCTTGCGAGCACGGGCGAGGAGTTCGAGGTCCATCACGGTACGGTCGAGCTGCGCTTGCCGATCACCGTCAATGGTGCGCTGGCAGCGGATGGCGGGACCAGGGAGACGACGATCTCGGGTACGGTGTGCTGGCAGACGTGCGACGACGAGGTGTGTGACCTGCCCGAGCGCCGACGCTTCGAGATCCGGGTTCCCATCGTGGGCCCCGTGCTCCCCGGGATCAGGAGGGAATCCGAGGCCGCCGCCCGCGAACCGAATGCGGCGCAGCACTTTCAACGCCTGGTTGAGCGACGAACGAACCAGGTGGAGTGACTCAGCCCTTGCGTTCGATCAGCGCCTCGGCGAGCTCTTTCAGGACCTCGTAGCGTTCGGCGAGGTAGGCGTCGTACTGGCAGATGCGCTACGGCGGCTGGCCCATCACCCGCATGGCGGTGTTGCCGGCGCCGATGCCGAGAAACGTGCGCCGCGGGGCAATGGCATTGATGGCGCCAATGGCGGTGGCTGTGACCGGCGCCGGCCGCGTGCCGGTCACCGCAACACCGGTATCAGGCTTGATCGTTCGGGCGCGAGCCGCCCTCCAAGCTCCATGGCCGCCTCATGCTACGCGGATATCGGCTGCGTCTCGACCTGCTGCAATGCCGGCCTGACCTTCTCGGCAAACAACCGCATGCTGCGCTCCGCCGCTTCCATGGGCATGTCGCCATAGCGGAAGACGAACATCAGCTCGTCGGTACCGAATGCGTGAGCCAGCTCGATTGCCTTGTCGATGGCTTGCTGCGGCGTGCCGTACGGGTGCGCCTGAGCGAAGGTGTTGGTGAACACCGACGGATCCGCCCGCAGCGCTTCCGACTGGGCGGCGTAGGACTCGTAGCCTTTGATGTTCTTCAGATGGTCGCCCAGCAGCTCGTAGTGGCGCAGCGCAGAGTCCGAGTACTGCGCCATGTAACGCTGCGCCATTTCCTGCGCCTCGTCCGCGTCCTCAGAGACGTAGGTCCAGACCGCCAGCTTGGTGTGGGACGGCTCGAAGCCCGCGTCGCGGCGCAGCTCGGCATAGCGGAGGATGTTGGCCCGGGCCGCCTCCAGGCTGGTGGTGGGAATCGTCAGCGGACGAACGTCGTGCTTGGCGATGATCTTCACCGTCTGCTCGGTGCCGCCCGCACACCACAGGTTCTCGCTCAGGTCCTTTTCCGGCTGGGGCCGCAGGCGGACGTCGTGCAACTGAAAGAACTCGCCTTCGAAGGTGCAGGTGCCGGTGCGCAGCAGCTGCTGGAGGACCTGGATGGATTCGTCGAACCGTTCCCGCGCTTCATTCTGATCGATGCCGAGTCCCGCGTACTCGCGCCGCCCCAGGCCACGTCCGACGCCGCAGATGATCTCGCGGTCTGGGCCGAGGAACGCATCGAGCATGTTGACGTCCTCGGCCACGCGCACAGGGTTGTGCCACGGCAACACCGTCACCATGGTGCCGAGATCCACGTTCCGGGTGATCCCCGCGATATACGTCAGGTACTGGAGAGGATTGGTGACCATGGTGTAGGGGGTGAAGTGGTGCTCGATGGTCCAGACGCTGTCGAATCCGCTGCTATCGGCGATGCGGGCAATCTCCAGCTCTTCGGTGAACACCTGACGATCCGAGCGGGGTGGTCTCGCGGCTACCCGCTCACCGCGTTCCTCGGCTTCGTAGCGATCCCAGTCGCAATAGTTCTGATTGAATATGGTCGCCCCGACCTTCATCATTCTCTCCCCCTCATCGTCAATTCGAACCCGAAGCTAGCACAGGGCTCGCGCATTCGAAACGTTCGGTGCAGCAGGGAGGGCCACATGACGGAGACCCTGGATGAGCTGGTGACGCGGGGCCGGCGGCTCGAGGACCTGGAGGCCATTCGTCGGAGTGACTACCAGTCGAGATCGTCAGGCACCTGGAATCTGGCGTAGTACTCGTCATCCGAGCCGGGCTCCGGCTTCCTGTCCTCGTGCGCTGCGATGATGCGCTTCGGATCCCGTTCACGGATCTTCTCCGCTACCTCCTTCGTCACCAGGGCATAGAGCCCGTCGTTGTTGACGATGACCAGCGTCCCGCGGCTCAGCTGATCGACCTGAGCCTTGGGCACGTGGATCCGCTTGATCTTCCTGCCGTGCACGAAGTTGTAGGGCACGTCGTCATCGGCCGACTCTTTGGCGCGCTGGTCGTTCTCGACGATCAGCTGCTTGATCTGGGCGCGCAGCGCCCTCTCCGCGGCCTTCTCGTTGGCGGCGCGCGCCAGGGTCTTGTCCTTCTCGCGCTTCTCGGCCTGCTGCTTTCGCGCGCGCGCTTTGACCGCGTCCGTCGAGTCGGGGTCCGGTGCCGCGGTGCGTGCCTGGCTGGGCTTGCCGGCGCGTTTGCCGCCCTTTCCGCGGCCGCGCGTTTTTTCGGACTGGACCTGTCGTTCCGCCTTCTTCGCCTGGGAGGCGGTCGCGAGCCCGGCCTTCACCAGTTGGTCTCTCAGACTGTCTGCCAATGGATACGCTTCCCCTGGGTCGTCAAGCGCATGATAGAAAGGACGCGCCCGCTGTGCCACGATGACGGCGAACGTCTGGAGGAGAGAGACGATGGAAAGGTTGGAGACGCGTCAGGCGCGCGCGCAATCGACGGGGGGTTCCTCACCTTACGTACCACCGCTCGAGCTCACACAGGGCCAGCCACCACCCGTAGCGGCCAATGGCGGGCTGTCCTACATGTCCTTCGATCGGGATGGCGATGCGGGAACGACCGCCGCCATGGAGGATGCGCTGACCCAGATTGCGTCGGGCGAAGGACAGGCCGTGATCGATCTGATCGAGAACGCGCCGCCGGGTCCCATCGAGACCCGCTGGGGACTCGGATTCCGCCGCTATGCCGAGTGTCTGGCGTACATCCGCGAGCAGAACATTCAGGCGCCGGAAGGCGGCCTGGCCCTGCCGCTGCGCTACACGATCTACGAGCAGCCGTCCTACTCCGTGGTGTCCTCGAACGCGTTGTGGCGCGATCCGGCACGGGAGGCCGACGCCAGGGCACTGCGCAAGGACGAGCTCGACAACATCCGACGCTGTCTCTACTTCCCGCAGGTGCTGCGCGACGCGCGCCGCATCGGCGAGTACTACCCCGGACTTTCGCCCGTGAGCCCGGAGTGCATGGATCGGCTCGGCGTCTCTCTGGCGCATTGCGAATCGAAGTGCCGGAACTTCTACGACCACGAAGAAGTGGAGCGTGTGTTCTACCCGGAGATGGAGCGGCTGCTGCTCGACTTTTTTCCAGGCGCGACGGACGCGTTGGTCTACAACCACGACGTGTTCGACAAGGACTACGAGGGTGACCGCACGGAGGATCAGGCGAACAGGAACCCGGGAGTGAACGCCGCCTACGCCAATCTGGTGCACAACGATCTCAACGACAACAGCGGCCGTGTGCGCTGCCGGGAGCTGCTCACCAGGAACCTGCGGAACTTCGGCCGCGAGCAGCGCTTCACCGAGGCGGAAGCGGACGCCAGGATGTCGCGGCGTTTCATGTCGATCAACCTGGCGAAGCCCATGGAAACCGTGCGCCAGAACCCGTTCGTGCTCTGCGCCTGGCCGTCCTTCGCCGATCAGCCCTACATCAACAACTACCGCATCTACGACGACCGCGTCGGCGAGACCACGCGCTTCACGTACCGTCCGGACCACGAGTGGTACTGGTTTCCGCAGCAGCAGCCGAACGAAGTGTCGATGCTGAAGTGCTACGACTCGGTCACCGACGGCTCGGTGTCCCGCTGGTCGTTTCACACCGCGTGTATCGATCACACGGCGCCGCCGGACGCGCCGTGCCGGAAGAA
>JASFLG010000086.1:0-11173 GCA_050118205.1 Pseudomonadales bacterium | reverse complement strand
ATGCAGATCGGGTACTTCACGCCGCCGGTGGGTATGAATCTGTTCATCGCGAGCTACCGTTTCAGGCGCCCGCTGCTGGAGATCTATGCGGCCTGCGTGCCGTTCATGATCGTGCTGCTGATCGCGCTGGTGTTGATCACCTACGTACCCTGGTTCAGCATGGCACTGATACGATGAAATCGGCTCGGGTGTAGATCGGGTTGTTGGAGAGAGCTGGAAGGAGCGAACGGCTTACCGGGAGGATTGCCGTCGTCATTGACCCGTGGGATTACCCGTTCAACGGTACCGTCGTTTCCACGCGACGGTTCGTCGCGGCGCTCGAGGCACTGGGATATCACTTCGAGATACTCTCGCTGCCGGCGGCGGGCCTGCCCGCGGAAAACAGCTTCGAGAAGCTCTCCATTCCCGGAGTCAATCGGGTCATCGACAGCATGCGGGCACCGCTGGCCAAGCCGGACCGGGCGAAGATCAGACGATTGCTCAGCGGCTGCGCGCTGCTGCACGTGCAGTATCCGTTCTTCCTTGCGTACGCAGCGATCCGGGAGGCGCGCCGTCTCGAGTTGCCGGTGGTCTGCTCGTTTCACGTACAGCCCGAGAACATCCTGCAGAACATCAGGCTGCCGAGCCGGCTGCTCGCGCGGCTCCTGTACCGGGTGTTCATCCGGTTCATCTACAACGCGGCCGATCACGTCATCACGCCATCGTCCTTTGCTGCGAATCTGCTGACGCAGCACGGCCTGAAGGTGCCCGTCACGGTCCTTTCCAACGGTGTTCCCGAGCGCTTCTTCCGGGTTGCCCACGAGCCGTCGGATGGTCGATTCACGCTCCTGTCGGTCGGTCGCCTCGCGCGGGAGAAGCAGCAGGAAACGCTGCTCCGGGCGGCGGCGCTCTCGAGGCACAGGGACGCCATCGAGATCGTCCTGGCCGGCGTCGGCCCGAGAGAGCGCTATCTGGAGAAGCTGGCGGCGCGCCTGGGCGTAGCAGCCAGAATCGGCTGGGTGGACGACGAGGAGCTTCTGTCGCTCTATGGAAAAGCGGACATTTTCGTTCACGCCGGCACCATCGAGCTGGAAGGCATGTCAGTGCTCGAAGCCATGGCGGCCGGCAACGTGGTGGTGGTATCGGACGCCCCGGCGAGCGCCTGCGCGGCCATGATCCACGAGGCTGAGGCCCGCTTCCGGAAGGGCGACCCCCAGGATCTTGCGGAGCGCATCGACTACTGGCTCGAGCACCCGGAAGCGGGGGCCGCTCAGCGGCGTTTCAACCGCCTCTACGCCCAGGCGCTGTCCCACGACAGGGCGGCGCTTCGACTCCAGTCGTTCTACGACGATCTGGCCAGTCGCCCGCCGGTCGGGACCGTGGAGACACAGATGACGGGAGTTTCCTGAGTGTGCTCGGGAACGTTCTAGCCGGCTGGGTAGAGGCCTGCGAGCGCCATCCCCGCGCTGTGCTCGGCGTCATTACGCTCAGCGCGGTACTGGTGGCCGTCTACGTCGTTCAGAACTTTGCGATCGATTCGGATCTGGGCAAGCTGATCCGACCCTCGGCCCATCTGACCTGGTACGAAGCCAACGAACGCTACAAGGCGCTCTTTCCGGAGCTGCAGCAGACCTCTATCGTCGTGGTGTCCGGGCCGGAGGCAGCCGCGGTGGACCGGACCGCCGGGCGCCTGGTCGCCTCGTTCCGGGAGAACGGCAGCTTCGAGTTCGTGTTCGCGCCGGCACTCGAGCCGTTTCTGCGCGACCATCGGGCTTACTACGTCGACCAGACCGATCTCGAGGACTGGGTCCGCGGCGTGCAGTACGACTACGGGGCGCTGCTGCGCCTCGCTGACGGCGCCGATCTCGCGAACGCTGCCTTCACGCTGGCTGACCAGGCGGCGGCGACGAATGGTCTGCGCCTGCCGACGGTGCTGGCCAGTCTGGCGGAGAACTTCCGGAACGGAATTCCGGATACGCTGAACGTCGAGGCCTATCCTCACCTGGAGCCGACCGCGGACGTTCACTATCTGATCATCATGCTCAAGGGCGAGCAGGATCTGGCCGAACGCCTGCCGAATGCAGCGCAGGTGCATCTTATCCGACAGCTGATCGGTGGCACCGAGATTGCCGAAGGTGTCCGGGTGCGTCTCACCGGGGAAGTTCCGCTGGCGAACGAAGAGATCAGCATGGCGCTGGACGGCATCGGCATTGCCGGCTCCCTGTCGCTGGTCCTGCTCCTGCTCATCCTGTATTTCGGGGTCGGTTCCTGGCGGATCATCGGCGCGACCTTCGCCATGCTCGGGGTCGGCGTGCTGTTCACCCTCGGCTACGCAATCTTCGCCGTCGGCGGCTTCAACACTCTGGCGCTCATATTCGTGGTCATGTTCTTCGGGCTGGGTGTCGACTTCGCTGTGCACTTCTCGCTTCGCATGCGCGAGGACATGGTGCCCGGCAACAAGGAGGACGCCGAGGTGCACGTGGTCAGAGAGATCGGTCCGGCTCTCATGCTGTGCGTGCTCACGACCTGCATCGCGTTCCTGTCCTTTGCCCCGACCGACTATCGCGGGCTCGCTGAGCTCGGCATCATCTCGGCGGGCGGTATGGTCATCGCGCTGGTGCTGACGCTGACGCTGCTGCCGGCATTCTTCAGCATTTTCGGCATGCCGTTGCCACCGCCCGCGCGACCGGCTCGCTTCCGGCCCTGGCACCTGCGGCCCGCGCCGGTGCTCATCGGTGCCGGGGTGGTCGCCATCGTCGCCGGGTGGCTCGCCCGGGACGTGCGCTTCGACTACAGCGTTCTGGCGCTGCGCGATGCGCACACAGAGGCCATGAGCACGCTGCTCGAGCTCCAGGATGCCGGCGTGACCACGGATTACAGCATCAACGTGCTGGCGCCGGACCAGGCGGAAGCGTCACGGCTTGCCGGCGAGCTCGCGGCCCTGCCGGAGACCGGCGAGGTGATCACGCCCATGGACCTGGTGCCCTCCGCACAGCCCGAGAAGGCTCTTGCCATGGAGCCGCTCGGTGCCCTGATGGACACCATCGAAGAGGTGCAGCCTGCGGAGCCGACGTCCCCGCGGGAATCCCTGGCGGAAGCCGTGGATGCCTTGCAGGACGTGGACCGGGAGCTGCCCGTCGCGGATCGGGCGCTGGTCAGCGCCTTCCGGGAGGGGCTTGCCGAGCTCGAGACCCGCCCCGATCGGCTCGCCCGGTTGAACGACTCGCTGGTGGCGGCACTGGCCGGCGAGCTGGGCGAGCTCCGTCGCATCGTCCAGGCTGAGCCGTTCGGCTTCCAGGATCTGCCGGAGGATCTCAGGAGGCGACTTGTCGGGCCCGACGGGGAGCAGTTGATCACGGTGCTACCCGCGGGCGCCGTCGATGACCGTGAAGCGACCGATGCGTTCGTGCATGCGGTGATGTCCGTCACGCCGGAGGTGGGCGGGCGCGCCGTGGTCGAGTGGGGCGTCGGGGAGGTCGCCGTGCACGCGTTCATCGAGGCCTTGAGTCTCGCGGTGGTTGCCATCACGCTGGTGCTCATAGTCTATTTCCGCGGTATCGTTCTACCGCTCGTCGTGCTGACGCCGCTGGCCCTGACCACGCTGGTGACGTTTGCCGTCATTCAGAGCACCGGGCTCACCCTGAACATGGCGAACATCCTGGTGGTACCGCTGATCTTCGGGCTCGGCGTGGATGCCGGCATCCACGTGGTCCACAGATTCAAAGCCAGCGGGAGTGTTGCAGCGGTCATGGCGTCGAGCACCACGCGGGCAGTCGTCATCAGCGCGCTGACCACCATTGGAACTTTCTTCTCCCTGTCGTTCAGCCCGCACAAGGGTGCGGCCTCGGTGGGCGTGCTGCTCACCGTGGCAATCTCAGTGATGCTGCTGGCGACCTTCCTGGTCGTGCCCGCGCTGCTCAGCCTGCTGCCGGTCGGCCGCCGCGACCGCGGATGACACGCACGTTCGGTCTAATCATGGGACGCACGTGGGTGAGCGGCAGCGGCTTGCCGAACAGATACCCTTGCCCGTACTCGCACCCATGTTCCCTGAGGAACTCATACTGTTCGTTGGTCTCGACGCCCTCCGCGACCACCTCCATGTTGAGGCGATGCGCCATGGCGATCACCGCCGAGGTGATCGCCTTGTCGTCGGCGCTTTCCGGGATGTCCATGATGAAGCTACGGTCCACCTTGACCGTGTTGATGGGGAACTTCTTCAGGTAGTTCAAAGAGGAGTAACCGGTGCCGAAGTCATCGATGGCCAGACGTACGCCGAGATCATGCATCTGACGGACGGTCGTGCTCGCGGCCTCCACGTCTCCCATGAGCATGGTCTCGGTGATCTCGATCTCGAGCGTCGAAGGGTTCAGCCCCGTCTCGCGGAGATTGCGGCGGATGGTACTGACCAGTTTGGGGTCTCGGAACTGACGCGGTGAGATGTTCACCGCGATCTGGATGTTACGCCCGGCCTGCTCGCAGAGGATCTTGCCGGTCCGGCAGGCGTCCTGAATGATCCAGTTGCCCATGTCGACGATCGCGCCGGTTTCCTCGGCCACCTCGATGAACTCGTAAGGCGTCAGCAGACCTCGGTCCGGATGGTCCCAGCGGATCAGGCACTCGACGCCGACAATCTGCTTGTCCGCCAGGCGGACCTTCGGCTGGTAGTACAGAACGAACTCGTTGCGCTCCAGCGCCCGGCGCAGCTCGTACTCGGTGCGCAGGCGCTTGATGGCATTTGTGTTCATCTCTTCGCTGTAGAAGTGGTAGGTGTTCCTGCCATGCTCCTTGGCGCGATACATGGCCAGATCGGCATTCTTCATCAACGAGTTCGGGTCGGTGCCGTCCTGGGGAACGATGGTAATGCCGATGCTCGTGGTGACCACGAGCTGATGGCCGGATATGTTCAGCGGCTGACGCAGTGCCGTGAGGATATTGTCGGCGACCAGGCTGGCATCGCTCGGCGATTTGATGTCGAACAGCAGCACGGTGAACTCGTCGCCGCCTAGGCGGGCGACCGTGTCCTCCTTGCGCACACAGCTGGTCAGGCGGGTGGACACCTCCTGCAGGAGTACGTCACCGATCTCATGGCCAAGCGTGTCGTTCACACGCTTGAACTGATCGAGGTCGAGGTAGAGCAGCGCGGACAGGTGCTTCGATCGCTGGGCATGATCCACGGCCTGCCCGAGGCGGTCGTAGAACAGACGCCGGTTGGCCAGGTTGGTCAGCGTGTCGTAGAAGGCCATGCGTTCCATTCGGTTCTGGCTGGTCTTCATCTCCGTGATGTCGGCGATCTGGATGATCAGGTAGCTGGGATCGCCGGCAGCATCGTGCTGGACCACGGCGTGCAGGTTGGTCCATATCTCCATGCCGTCCTCGCGCAGCATGCGGCACTCCATGCGCACGGTTTCGTCGCGTCCGGATACCAGGCCGCGCAGCGTCTCCTTGAGCTGGTTGCGGTCCTCCGGAGGTACCAGGCGCGACACGTGCCGACCCTCGAGCGGTTCGCTGTCGCAGGCGAGGACCTCGGCAGCGAAGTTGTTCGCCTGGAAGATGCTGCCCTGGAGATCGAGGAGGAGGATGCCGATGGGCGAGTTCTCGAATGCGCTGCGGAAGCGCTGCTCCGACTCGCGCAGTTTCTCCTCCGCCTCGCGAAGGTCGTTGACGTTCTTGGCGATACAGAGCACGCAGGGCTCGTCGTTGATCTCGATATAGGTAGCGGAAACCAGCGTCTGCACCCGGAAGCCGTGCTTGGTGTGGAAGACCATCTCACGATTCGAGAAGAACCCCTGGTGGCTCAGCTGATCGGTGGCCTGCCCGAGCGCGTCGCCATCGGCGAACACATTGAGCTCGTAGAGCGTCTTGCCGACAAGCTCTTCTCTATCGTACTGGGCGGCAAGCAGGAAGGAATCGTTGATGTCGTAGATGCTGAGATCCTTCTGACGCAGGATGACGATGCCGTCCGGACTGCGGCGGAAGACCTGCTCGAACTTCTCCTCGCTCGCTTTCATTGCCGCCTCAGCCTGAAGGCGGTCGGTGATGTCGCGTCCGATGCACAGCGTGCAGATCTCACCGTCGATCTCCACGTAGCGGAGCGAGATCTCCACGCTCACGTGCCTGCCGTCCCTCGTCACGAGCTGGGTTTCGAGGTCCGTCGCCTCGTTCGTGCGTTCCAGCTCGCGGAGGATTGTGCGGCGTTCGGTCTGATCGGCGAACAGCCCCAGGTCGGTCTCCAGGCAGCCGATGGCGTCCTCGCGGCGGTAGCCGAGCAGCCGCGTGAAGCTGGCATTGAAATCGAGTATCAGCGAGTCCGACTGACGGACGATGAGAATCGCGTCCGGGCTGGTGTGGAAGATCCGGGAGAAACGCGTTTCGGAGCTGCGCAGCTGAGCCAGTGACGCTTCCTGCTCGTGGGTGTCCTTGCATACGAGAGCAATGGCGTTTTCCTTGTCGCCCATCCCGATCATGGACGCGGAGACCATGCGTACCGTGGTCGTCTGCGCATTCCTGTCGACGATCCGGAGCTTCAGCCTCTTGAACTCCGCTGGTTGTCCAGCGTTCGTCTGGCACTTCTTGAACGCAGCGACGAACCCCTTACGTTCCTCCTGGTCGACGTAGTCGAGAATGTTCCTGCCCTCCAGACGCTTGCCGTTCCGGCCGAGCAGATCAATCGCGGCGGAGTTCGCGTACGTGATCCGGCCGCTCTTCTCCGTGTTGATGATGAGGTCGGTGGAAAGGTCCAGCGTTCGATGCAACCGCGCTTCGGAGAGGTTGGCCGCCGACTGGGCGTCACGTGTGGCCGACAGGTCGAGCACCTGGATGACGATGCACTCGGGTCTGCCGGTGTCGTTCTTCACCAGGCTCGCGTGAGCACTGGCCCAGACCGACCGCCCGTCGTCGGTGGTGAGATAACCCTCGAGGTCGACACGTCCTCCGTCGAGCAGCGTGCGGTACTGGTCCTGCAGCCGCCCCCATGCTTCGCCGGCGATGAGCTCGGAGAGGGGGCGGCCGACCAGCGCATCGATCGGACGACCACCGATCTCCTCGATGGTACGGTTGGCCCACTGGACGCGGCCCTTCAGATCCAGGAGCAGCACCCCGGCGGGGGCATTGTCGAAGGCGGCGATGAAACGGCTCAGCGATTGGCGCTGACGCGCCCGGCCGAGCAGATAGAGGACGATCGAGAACAGCGCCACGACCACCATCACCCAGACGACGAGCTCGGGTCGGTAGGCGATGACGGTGGCGACGGCGGCGGCGCTGGCCAGGGGCGCCCCGGCATTCAGGATGGGGAGATAGCGGTTGTGCAGCATCGTCTGTTGCTTCCGGCCATGCACGGTTATCCTTGGCACAACCACGCGTCACATCGTCCATGAACTACACGCTGAAAGTATCCGTAGGTCGACAGGGCCTCTATGACATCACGCACAAAGTGGCGGATGTGGTGGCTGGTTCCGGTATGAATGAGGGACTGGTCACGCTATTCGTGCGACACACGTCTGCCAGCCTGCTGATTCAGGAGAATGCGGATCCGAGTGCCCGGGAGGATCTGGAACGCTGGCTGAACCGACTGGTACCCGAAGATGACGCGCTGTACACGCACACGGTGGAAGGCCCTGACGACATGCCGGCGCACATCAAGTCCGCTCTGACTGCGGTCAGCCTCTCGGTGCCGCTTGATGATGGAAAGATGCTTCTCGGCACCTGGCAGGGGATCTTTCTCTGGGAGCACCGTCACCGGCGCGGCGACCGTGAGGTCGTGATCAACATCAGTGGCTGAGGCCGGCGGCTGACGCGTCAGAGGCTGACGCGTCAGAGGCGGGGATCGTTGTCCAGCACGGTGCTCATCCAGCGCCGGTGGCCGTCCGGGTCCAGAATCATGGAAGAGAAGTAGAGCAGAAGCTCCTTGTGCGTCTGGTTGAGCCGGGCTTCCTTCATGGCCTGCTCGCCGGCCTTGCTGTTGATGAACCGGAAGCACTCGGTCACGGATGCGCTTTCGCCGAGGACGCCGGCGATGCGGCGGTTGAGATAGTCGTGCAGAGACTCCAGGTCGGCCTCGGTGAGCCCGGCGTCTGCCGGATTGAGGACCACGTTGGCCCAGAGCGTCGCGAGGTAGAGGCGGTAGACGTCGCGATCGACGAAATGGTCGGTGACGCACGAGCGGCGTTCGATGTCGTCCAGGACCTCGCTGAAGTGCTCGCGGATTTCGCTTTCGGTCATCAGTTTAGTGTAGGGAACGACACCGACCGGCTCAACGACGTCTCGTGATGGCGGGCGTTTTGCATTCATCCCCGGCTCGGTTAACGTAGCGCCCTGCTTCAGGGAAGACGGGGATGGCCCTTGCTTCAGTTTGATTCGATACGCCTGCCGGAAGGCACGGATGTGCTCCGCGAGGAGGTGCGTGCCTTCCTCGAGGAGAACCGCGAGCTGGTCGGTACGCCCAACTCGGATTTCACCACGGGCCATGATCCGGAGTTCTCCGCCCGACTCGGAGAGCGGGGCTGGATCGGTATGACCTGGCCGACCGAGTACGGGGGCGGAGAGCGGACGTTCTTCGAACGCTACGTGGTCACGGAGGAGCTTCTGGCTGCCGGTGCGCCGGTCAGCGCGCACTGGATTGCCGACCGGCAGAGCGGGCCGTTGCTGCTCCGCTTCGGCTCGGAGGCCCAGAAAGCCGAGTACCTGCCGCGGATCACCCGGGGAAAGTGCTTCTTCTCCATCGGCATGAGCGAGCCGAACACCGGGTCGGATCTGGCGTCCGTGCGCACGACGGCCGTTCGGGAAGGCGACGGCTGGCGGATCAACGGCACCAAGCTCTGGTCCACCGATGCGCACCGCAACCACTTCATCATTGCTCTGGTGCGCACGGAGCCGGGATCCGAGCGCCACGCGGGTCTCTCCCAGATCATCGTGGACCTGAAGGAGGACGGCGCGGTGGTGCGCCCGATCCGTAACATGGCGGGCGGTGAGGACTTCAACGAGATCGTCTTCGACGACGTGCTGGTGCCGCTCGACCGGGTGGTCGGGGAGCCGGGCAACGGCTGGCAGCAGGTGACCAGCGAGCTGGCCTATGAGCGCAGCGGGCCGGAGCGGTTTCTCTCCGCGTACCGGGTGCTGGTGACCTTCGCCCAGGCGGCGGGGGCGACCCCCCTGCCCGAGATGGCCGCCGTGATCGGCCGGGCGACAGCGCACCTGATGACCCTCCGGCGCATGTCGATCTCAGTGGCAGGCATGCTGGAGGAGGGTAAGAGTCCGGATGTGGAGGCGGCGCTCGTGAAGGCGCTGGGCAACGACTTCGAGAAGCTTCTGCCGGAGATGGTCCGGCTGGCGTCGCCTGAGCTCGCCGCCGCGGATCCCGCCTGGGCGACGTTCCGCGAGACCTATGCGCAGACCCTGCTGCTGTCGCCCTCGTTCACGCTCCGTGGGGGTACCCGGGAGATTCTACGGGGGGTTATCGCCCGCGGATTGGGGTTACGCTGATGGAAACCAGAAGACTGTTGCTCGATACCGCGGAGCGGATGTTCGCGGACCACTGCGACAAGGCGCTGCTCGACGCCGCAGAGACCGGTACGTTCCCGGAAGCGCTCATGGGCGTGATCGTGGAAGGCGGCTTCCAGCAGCTTGCGATGCGCGGCTCGGAGGTCGATCTCGCGGATGCTCTGGCAGTGCTCAAGGCCGCCGGTCGTCACGCGCTGCCGCTGCCGCTGGCAGAGATGATTCTCGGCAATCGCTGGCTCGACAGCGACGAAGCGTTCGTGTCCGTGGGACTTGCCGACGATGAAGGGGCGGTGGCGGTACCCTGGGGTAGACGCGCCGATGTCGTGATCGCCGTGGCGCCCCAGGCCACTCCCGTTCTGCTGCGCGACTTCACGGTCGATACCGGCGTGAGCCTGGCCGGCGAGCCGAGAGACCGGGTGCGTGGCGGGTATCGCGAGCCGCTCCCGCTCGAGGAGGATGCCTACGCGCTGCTGGCGCTGACCCGGGTCGTGCTGATGGCGGGCGGGCTCGAGCGGGCGCTCGAGTTGTCGCTGACCTACGTGACGGAGCGGGAGCAGTTCGGTCGTCCCATCGCCAAGTTCCAGGCGATTCAGCACCATCTGGCGGTGATGGCGGCGGAGACGGCGGCGGCAATTCGAGCCGCGGATGCGGCGCTTGCGGGGCTCGACTCCGACCGGCTGGTGCAGGAAGTCGCCGCCGCGAAGAGCCGCGTGGGCGAGTCGGTCGGGGTTGTCGCTGAGCTCGCGCACCAGGTGCACGGTGCCATGGGGTACACCCACGAGCACCAGCTGCACCATACCACCCGCCGGCTCTGGTCCTGGCGGGACGAGTACGGCAGTGAGCGTCACTGGCAGGAGCGTCTCGGCGGTGACCTGGCGGCGCTCGTGGCTGCCCAGGGGGGGGACGCGCTCTGGTCCTTCATCGCCACCCGTGAGTGAGATCCCGGATCGGCCGGACCCACCACTCACACTCGGCATCAGCGATTGTCTGCTGGGTCGGGAGGTGCGCTACGACGGCAGCGGCGCGAAGTCCTCGTTTCCCCATGCGGTGCTGACCGGGCTGTACGAGTTCCGCGGCATCTGTCCGGAGGTGGGGATCGGCATGGGGGTTCCGAGGCCGCCGATCCGACTGGTGGCCCGGGACGGCATCCGTGCGGTCGGGGTCAACCAGGGGGAGCTCGACTACACGGATGCGCTGGCCGCCTACGCGGGCACTCAGGCCGCCGGGCTCACGGACGTGGCCGGGTACGTGCTGATGAAGAACTCCCCGTCCTGCGGGCTGTACCGGGTGAAGGTCTACCCCGAGAACAAGGGTGCCGTGAGCGGTGCGCCGGCACGTACGGGCCGCGGCATTTATGCCGCCGCACTCGCAGAGATGCTGCCGAACCTGCCCATGGAGGAGACGGGCCGCCTGAACGACGTGGTGCTCAGGGAGAACTTCGTGATGCGCACGTTCGCGTACGCGCACTGGCTCTCCCTCCTGCGCGCGGGCCTCACCCGCGGCCGGCTGGTGGCTTTTCACAGCCGCTACAAGTACCTGCTGATGGCGCACAGCGTGCCGCACTACCAGTCCACCGGCAGGGTGCTGTCGAACCTGAAGACCGACTTCGAGGCGAAGGCGCAGGAGTACGTCGGCCTGCTCATGGCCGGACTTGCCGTGCCGGCGTCGCGGGGTGGGCATGCCAACGTGCTTGCGCACC
>JASFLG010000085.1:0-11197 GCA_050118205.1 Pseudomonadales bacterium | reverse complement strand
CGGCGGAAACAGCGCCTGCGGCGGAAAGAGCGCCTGCGGCGGAACAAGAGTCTGCGGCGCAAGGAACCGTGCCCGCGGCATCTGAGGCGAAGCCGGAGGCGGACGGTACGCTCCCGGTCCCACCGGCTGTCCCCGCGACCACGGCGGCGACAGACGAGCCCACGACCGCGGTGCCTGGCGAGTCGGGCGGGCGGGTCAACGATCAGGTGCTGGATCGGGTCGGCACCCTGATCTCCGCGGAGCGCCTTCCGGATCGCGCCACCATCGATTTCATGATCGAGACGCTGAGGACGCTCCAGCTCGCCTATCCGAACGATCCGCGGGTGCCCGAGGCACTGGATGCGTTGACCCTGCGACTGCTCGATGGCGCGCGCCAGAGCTACGATGCCGGTAACCCCTTTCAGGCCGGCCGGCTGGTCGAGCTCGCGCTCACCACAGGCGCCGCGCGCACGGCGGTGGAGAAAACGGCCGCCGACTTCGCGACCGGCCGCCCGCCGTCGCGTCCAGCGGAGCCCGTGAGCGCACCCGCCGGCACTCCCCCGGAGAACCCCCCCGTCGATGCCGGGACAGACGGCGCGGAGGCCGGTCCGGTGATCGCGGAGCTCCCGGCGCCCGCAGCGACCGGCCCCGCGCCGGGAGACCTGGCGGAGGAGCAGGATGATGGGCTCGATGCCCTGGTCGACCTCGCAACCGGTGTTGCCATGGGAGCGCTCGCGGTAGAGTCGGTGGGGGAAGATCCGTCGGCTGCGCCGAGCGCACCGATCGATTCCGCCTCATCGCCGACCCCATCCACCGAGCCACCCGCATCCCCTGCGACCCCTGTCGACCGTCTGCCCCGGGACTTTCCGCTGGAGGATGCGGGAACGGTCGCCGCGAGTCTCGAGCAACGCCCGCCGTTGCCGGCATTCCGGCCGCTGGAGCAGCTGACCGTCACCCACCGGGAGCCGTTCCGGTACCCTGGGGGTGTGCTGCGCGGAGTACGGTCCGTGCTCCTGGAGTTCACCGTCACGGAAACGGGCGAGGTCCGCGATCTGGTGGCGAACGGCGATGCCCCGGAGCGTTTCGTGCAGGCGGCATCGCGGGCCATCAGCAGCTGGCGCTTCGAGCCGGCGGTGGGCTCGGACGGTCGCCCGACGCCCGTACGGACGGCGATCCGGGTGACCTTCCGGGGCTGAGGGGCCAGCGAAGCTCGACATCCGGACATTCCCTAGTCAACAAATGCGCCGCAGTCCGTTAGCCTGAGCATCGGAGGTACTCATGGACGAACTGAAGCTGGAACCCGGGGCGCTCTTCAAGCCCTGCCCACCCGAATCGCTCGGATTCGATACCACGGCGGAGCTGCCAGATCTCGACGAGGTGCTCGGCCAGGAACGGGCGCTGGAAGCGATCCGTTTCGGCATGGGCATCCGCAGCCAGGGGTTCAACCTCTACGCGCTCGGCGCGAGCGGCAGCGGCAGGCACACGGTGGTCGAGCAGCTGGTGCGGGCACAGGCTGCTTCGGAGCCCGCCCCATGCGACTACTGCTACGTCTTCAACTTCCAGAGCCCGAACGAGCCACAGGCAATCGGCCTGCCGGTGGGTATGGGTCGGTCGCTGAAGCGTGACATGAACGAGCTGGTGAACGAGCTCGGCAGCGTCGTGCCGGAGGCGCTCGAGTCCGACGAATACCGGGCCCGGCGCCAGGAGTTCGAGGATGTGTTTCGCGACCAGCAGGGGAAGGCGTTCGAGTCGCTGCAGAAAGAGGCGGAAAGCCGGAACGTCCGTCTGCTCAGAACGCCGGCTGGTTTCGCTTTCGCGCCCATGCGCGACGGCGAGGTGATCGAGCCGGATGCTTACAACCATCTGCCCGAAGCGGAACAGCAGGAGATCGAACGGCAGGTGGGCGAGTTGCAGGAGAAGCTCGACGATCTCATACAGCAGCTGCCGCGCTGGCGGCGGGAGATGCAGCACAAGATCCGGGAGCTGAACCGGGACGTGGTCATGTCCGTGGTCGGACAGCTGGTGGCAGACCTGCGTGCGCGTTACGCGGAGCATGCCGAGGTGATCGCCTACTTCGAGGCGGTTCAGGCCGATATCGTCGAGCATGCGGATCAGTTCGGCCGCAGCGAGGAGACCGTACCCAATCTGGCCGGGATGCTGATGGGCGAGAAGGAGCAGGGCGCGCCTTTCATGAACCGCTACCAGGTGAACGTGCTGATCGACAACAGCGGGCTGACCGGCGCGCCGGTGGTCCAGCTCGACAATCCCACGTTCCCCAATCTCGTGGGCACCGTGGAGCACCAGGTGCAACTGGGTGCGCTGGTTACGGACTTCACCATGATCCGCGCCGGCGCCCTGCACGAGGCGAACGGCGGGTATCTGCTCCTGGACACGCGGAAACTGCTCATGCAGCCGTACGCCTATGAAGGCCTGAAGCGCATGCTGCGGGCGCGGGAGATCCAGATCGAGTCTCTCGGTCAGGCGCTCAGCCTGATGAGCACGGTGGCCCTGGAGCCGGAGCGTATCCCGCTGAACGTGAAGGTGGTTCTGATAGGCGACCGGACGCTCTACTACATGCTAGGGATGTATGACGAGGAGTTCAACGATCTGTTCAAGGTTGCCGCAGACTTCGATGACGAGATGGATCGCACGCCAGAGGACACCCGGCGTTTCGCAGCGTTTCTGGGTACCTTTACGCGCCGGGAGAATCTCAAACCGCTCGATGCCGGCGCCGTGGGTCGCCTTGTTGAGCACGCTTCCCGCATGGCCGACGATTCCGAGAAGCTGAGTGCGCGTTTCGGTCGGGTCGCGGACATCATCCGGGAAGCGGACTACCGCGCGCAGGAGGCAGGCAACGGCGCTACCACCGCGGCGGACGTGCAGGGCGCCATCGACGCGAGCGAACGGCGGCACGCGCGCATCCGAGAGCGGCTGCTCGAGAACACCCTGCGCGGCACTCTGCTGGTCAGTACCACCGGTTCGGTGGTGGGGCAGTTGAACGGGCTGTCGGTCATGCAGCTCGGTGAGCACGCGTTCGGCCATCCGACGCGGATCACCGCCCGGGTGCGCATGGGCAAAGGCCAGGTCGTGGACATCGAGCGCGAGGTGGAGCTGGGGGGTCCGATCCATTCGAAGGGGGTGCTCATTCTTCAGGGATATCTGGCGGGACGCTACTGTCAGGACCGGCCGCTGACCCTGCAGGCGAGTCTCGTCTTCGAGCAATCGTATGGCGGGGTCGAGGGAGACAGTGCCTCCGCGGCGGAGCTCTTCGCCCTGCTCTCGGCGCTGGCAGGCGTACCGTTGAAGCAGTCGCTGGCGGTGACCGGTTCCATCAATCAACTGGGTCAGATCCAGCCGATCGGCGGTGTGAACGAGAAGATCGAGGGTTTCTTCGATCTCTGCAGTCAGCGGGACGGTGGGTTGACCGGTGATCAGGGCGTGGTGATCCCGGCGAGCAACGTGAAGCATCTGTGCCTGAAGCGCGAGGTGGTAGAGGCGGCCGAGCAGGATAAGTTCCGAATCTACGCCATCGAGAGCGCCGATCAGGGGCTTGCCGTGCTCACCGGCATGGCGGCGGGAGAGCTCGACGACTCCGGCAACTATCCGGCCGGAACCGTGAACCAGCTGATCGAGACCCGGCTGAACGCCCTGGCCGAGGCCGCCGAGAAGCGTGCCAGGGAGATGCTCGAGCGATGACGACGGGGATCGTGAGGCGCGTACTTGTGGCGCTCGACCAGTCGCCGGTGAGTCTTGCCGCCCTGGAAGAGGCGGCGGCACTCGCCGCCGGCCTGCAGGCGGAGCTCGAGGGGGTCTACGTGCTCGACGCGGAGCTTCTGAGGCTGTCCGCGCTGCCGCTGGCGTGGGAGACCGGCATCGTATCGGGGGCACGGCGGGCGCTGGACCACGAGCAGATGGAACGGTCGCTCAGGACGCAGGCGGAGAAGGCACGACAGGCACTGGAATCCGTCGCCCGGCGGCACCGCCTGCGCTGCTCGTTCGTCCTGAGCCAGGGTAACGTGGCCGTCGAGCTGACCGCGGCGGCCGCACGGGCCGACGTTCTGGCCATGGGGCTGATCGGGCACGCTGGCCTCGCCGGCGGGCGCGTCGGATCCACCACCCGCCGGATCCGGGCGAGCGCGCGCTGCGCCCTGCTGCTCCTCGGACCCGGACAGCGCCACGGACAGACGGTGGTGGCCGTCGCGAACGGCACTCCGGATGCGGACAGCGGTCTGGACCTGGCGCTCGAGATTGCCAGGCGCCGCGATGCGCCCCTGGTGGTGGCCATTGCGGCAGATGTCTCGGAGCGGGGCGCGGTGCGGGAGAAGCTGCAGACGCGCCTCGCGGATGCCGGCGTGCCGGTGCGTATCGAGGAAATCCCCATGGACGGGTTCGATGCCTTGCGCGGTCTGGTGGTCCGACAGGGCGGCGGCCTGCTGGTGGTCGGGCGGGACAGCCGGGTGCTCGCTGGTCACGACGAAGATCTCGATCGACTGGGCTGCCCGGTCATGCTTGCGCATGCGCCCGGGTCCACGGGCGTGCCGGACGCGCCAGTCTGATCGGGTCAGCCGATCCGCGTTCCGGCGTCGCCGCGCAGCGTCGCTTCGATCCCGTCGAGCGCGCAGACTCCTGCCCAGCGACCGGTTGACTCGAAGAATTCGATCGCGCTCTCCAGCTTCGGTCCCATGGAGCCGGGTGCGGCGATCCCGTCGCGTACGAGATCACGGGCTCGGGCGGGGCTCAGATCCGACAGCGGTTCTCCGGAACGCTGCCCCGATTTGCCGTACACCCCGGGCACGTCCGTGGCGATCACCAGATGGCGCGCGTCGAGGCGGATGGCCAGAAGGGCAGCTACCCGATCCTTGTCCACCACACCGTCGACCGGCCTGCCGTGCCTATCCAGGGCCACCCCGCCGCCGCCGCCGGCGATCACGTGCCGTGCGCCCAGCAGCGCTTCGACCGCATCCGCCTCGATCACGCGCAGGGGTCTCGGCGAAGCGACGATGCGCCGCCAGCCGTCACCGGCGCGCGCGGCGGGTCCCTGGGGCCGAGCCTCGAGGATCGGGCCGATGGCCTTGACAGGCGGACCCACGTCGTCTGCCACCTCGACCCTGGAGAGCAGGCATGCCGCGGGCTCTTGGAATCCGGCTGCCAGGAGATAGCCGAGCTCGCCCTGGGTCTGGGCGATGTGAATGTCGAGGCTGCCGTGTGCCGGATCCTGGGAGAGCAGCCGGCCGACCTGAGGGCCGTTCCCGTGCACCACGAGCAGGCGGAAGCCCTGATCCGCAAGCCGGTTCAGGACCCCGCTGGTCGAGTCGACGATGTGCCGCTCGTCCGCATAGTCGTCCGCACTGCGGCCCGGCGGTGACAGCGCGTTTCCGCCCAGTGCAACCACCAGCATGGGACGCTGGGCAAAAGCGCCCGCCCGCCGCTCAGGCACCGCGTTCGTCCAGGAACGCGTCCACGAAGTCGGTGAGACGCGGGGTGCCCGCATCCTGGTAGCCGTAGTGGGCGCGAACGACGGGGACCGGCACGTCGAGGACACGCGCCAGGTCGATGGGCGTCCCAGCCACCACCACGTCGACCGGGGCGGCCTCGATGGTGGCGCGTAGAGCGTCGATCTGGGCGGCGTTGTAGCCCATGGCAGGAAGCACCGGGCCGATGTGCGGGTAGCGTTCGTACACGGCCCGGATCTCGGGTGCCGCGTAGGGTCGCGGGTCTACGATCTCGGTATCGCCGAGCCGCTGCACCGCCTGGTAGCCGGCGCCCACGGGCATGCCGCCATGGGTGATGGTGGGGCCGTCTTCGACCACGATCACGCGGGTGCCGCGGACACGCTCCGGCTCGTCGAGGACGACGGGCGAGGCGGCATGCACCCGATCCGTATCCGGCACCAGCCGATCCAGTCCCGCCTCGATCAGGCGCAGCTGGTCGTCGCTCGCCGCATCGATCTTGTTCACCACCACCAGATCTGCAGTCTGGAGCACGACAGCGCCCGGGTAGTGGGTATCGAGCTGGTCGGGTCGCAGGGCGTCGACCACGCAGATGCTGTAGTCGGGTCGAATGAACGAGAAATCGTTGTTGCCGCCGTCCCAGAGAATCAGGTCCGCCTCCTGCTCCGCCGCGTGCAGCACGGCGGCGTAGTCCGCGCCCGCGAACACCACCCCGCCGGCAGCGATGTGGGGCTCGTACTCTTCCCGCTCCTCGAACGTGCAGTCTGCGGCGCTCAGATCCGCCATGGCAGCAAAGCGCTGCACGACCTGTCGCTCGAGATGACCATAGGGCATCGGGTGGCGGATGGCCGCGGTGGTGAGCCCGCGTCCGCCGAGGTGTCGCGACAGGTAGCGGGCCACCTGAGATTTGCCGCAGCCCGTGCGGACCGCACACACCGAGATGACGGGCAGGCGGGAGACGAGCATGGTGCTGCGCGGTCCCAGCAGGCTGAAGTCCGCGCCGGTGGCGAGTGCCCGGGTGGCGAGCCCCATCACCTGGGCGTTGTCCACGTCGCTGTAAGCGAAGATGACCTGGTTTACCTCGTGCTCGGCGCACAACGTCTCGAGGCGGGCCTCCGGCACGATGGGAATGCCGTTCGGATACAACGGGCCGGATAGAGCCGGGGGGTAGGTGCGCGCGTCGACGCCCGGAATCTGTGTGGCCGTGAAGGCCACGACCTCCACCTCCGGATCGTCCCGGTACACCACGTTGAAATCGTGAAAGTCACGTCCGGCAGCGCCACAGATCACGATTCTTCTGCGTGCCGACGACATGGCACCTCCCGCTTGACGGTCAAATGTGGACCAATATATACGGATGCGGCCATCCCGCTGCATACGCGCAACCGCGTACGGGCCCGGAGAGGGCACGGCGTTAAGATGCGGTCACCGAGATCGCTCCCGGGGGGCGGATGGATACCGAAGAGGGTTTACGCATTCACCACACCGCCGTGCTCGGACCGGATGGTCGTCCGCGCGCGCCGATGCCGCCTGGTCTGGCCGACGCCGAGACTCTGACCGGTCTATACCGACATATGGTCCGGGCGCGGCTTTTCGATGCGAAGGCCATCACCCTGCAACGCACGGGGCGGCTCGGCACCTACGCGTCGCTCCTGGGCCAGGAAGCGGTCGGCGTGGGCGTCGGATGGGCGATGCGTGCCGACGACGTGCTCCTGCCGTCCTTCCGGGAGCACGCCCTGCAGATGGTACGCGGCGTGCCGCCGGACGAGATTCTCCGCTTCTGGGGTGGCGATGAACGCGGCTCCGCATTCGAATCTCCGGCTGAGGACTTTCCGGTGTGCATCACGGTCGGCAGCCACGCGCCGCAGGCGGTCGGCGTGGCGCTGGCATTCAGGCTGCGCGACGAGCCGCGGGCGGCCGTTTGCGTGCTCGGCGACGGCGCGACTTCAAAGGGCGACTTCTACGAGGCGTTGAACGCCGCCGGTGTCTGGCAACTGCCGTTCGTCTGTGTGGTAACGAACAACGAGTGGGCCATCTCCATGCCCCGCCAGCGCCAGACCGCTGCCGAGACCCTGGCACAGAAGGCGGTTGCCGCGGGCATGCATGGCGAGCAGGTGGATGGCAACGACGTGGTGGCCGTGGCGCAGGTGGTCGGGGCGGCCCTGGAGCGGGCCCGCACCGGATCGCCGTCGCTCGTCGAATGTCTGACCTATCGGCTCGGCGATCACACCACCGTGGACGACGCGAGCCGCTACCGCGCAGACGAGGAGGTGAGCCGCTGGTGGGAGAAGGATCCGATCGCCCGGTTGCGACTGTACCTCGCCGAGCACGCCGGGTGGGACAAGTCACGGGAGGAGGCGCTGCTCGCCGAGTGCAACGCGGCCATCGACGAGGCAGCGCAGCGCTACCTGGACATGCCACCGGAACCACCGGCAGCCATGTTCGAGCATCTGTTCGAGCGGCTGCCGGAGCCTCTGGAGAGTCAGCGCCAGGCGGTGACGGGGGCCAGCACCGATGGCTGAGCACAACCTTCTCGAAGCGGTGAACCTGGCGCTCAGACGGGCGATGCAGGAGGACGAGCGGGTGGTGGTACTCGGCGAGGACGTGGGGGTGAACGGCGGCGTGTTCCGTGCCACCGAGGGACTGCTCGACGCTTTCGGCGCAAAGCGGGTGCTGGACACCCCCCTGGCGGAGACTCTGATCGCCGGCGTCTCGGTGGGCCTCGCGGCCCAGGGAATGAGGCCCGTGGCGGAGATTCAGTTCATGGGCTTCATCTACCCGACCCTGGATCAGATGATCAATCACGCCTCCCGCCTGCGCACCCGGACCCGCGGACGGCTGAGCTGCCCCATGGTACTGCGGGCGCCCTATGGGGGTGGGGTGCATGCGCCCGAGCATCATTCGGAAAGCACCGAGGCACTGTTCGCGCACGTGCCCGGGCTCCGGGTGGTGATTCCCTCGACCCCGACGGACGCCTACGGGCTGCTGCTCTCGGCAATCCGGGATCCGGACCCCGTGGTGTTTCTCGAGCCGAAGCGGCTGTATCGACTGGTCAAGGAGGAGATCGTGGACGACGGTACGGGTGCCGAGCTTGATCGCTGCCGGGTGAGGCGGGACGGTGACGACCTCACGCTCGTCTGCTGGGGTGCCATGATGCACGAGACCCTCGAGGCTGCGGAGACGCTCTCCGAGCGGGGCATCTCGGCGGCCGTGATCGACGTGGCCACCCTGAAGCCGCTCGATGCGGCGACCATCCTGGAGTCCGTGGCCAGGACGGGCCGGGTGGTGATCGTGCACGAGGCCGCGCTGACCGGCGGTTTCGGTGCCGAGGTGGCCGCCCGAATCGCCGAGGAGGGCCTGTTCGATCTGCGCGCGCCCGTCGCGCGTGTCGCGGGTTGGGACACGGTGATGCCCCTGCCGCGTCTGGAGAAGGCATACCTTCCGGACACGGCGCGGATTCTTGCGGCGGCCGAGCGGGTGCTGAGCTATGACTGACGGGTCTGACGTCTTCCGGTTGCCGGATCTCGGCGAGGGGCTCACGGAAGCGGAAATCGTCGCCTGGCTGGTGGAGGCGGGTACGCGGGTGGTGCGGGACCAGCCCCTGGTCACCGTCGAGACGGACAAGGCCGTCATCGACATCCCGAGCCCGCGTTCCGGCGTCGTCGCTGCCTGTCTCGGGGCCGTTGGCGACATCAAGCAGGTGGGCGAGCCGCTGCTCCGGTTCGCGGCCGAAGACGCACGAACAGACGCGGGTGCGGTGGTGGGACGTCTGCCCGAAGCCCCTTCAGCGCCCGCCCCGGCGCCGTCGACCAAGCGGGCACCCGCAACGGTGCGGGCAAGTCCGCGGGCCCGACGCCGCGCCCGGGAGCTCGGCGTCGACCTCGCCGGCCTGACGGGCACGGGCCCGGGCGGCGTGATCGAGGTCCGGGACGTGGAGCGGTCGACTGACGGCGGTGACCGACTGAGCCCGGTCCGGCGGGCCATGTCGGCGCGGATGACCGATGCCGCCCGGGTCGTTCGAGCGACCGTCACCGGAGAAGCGGACGTCAGTCGCTGGTCGGCGTCGGGCTCACCCATGGGGCGGCTCATCCGGGCTCTAGCGAGCGCCGTGACAGCGGAGCCCCGGCTCAATGCCTGGTTCGACGACAGGGCCGAACGTCTGGATATCCGTCCGGTCGTCGATCTCGGGATTGCGATGGAGACCGATGACGGGCTGTTCGTTCCGGTGTTGCGTGATGCGGGTAGCCGGTCGGCCGAGGTCCTGGCGGCCGAGCTCGAGGTCCTGGAGGCGGCGGTGCGTGATCGCCGCATCCGCCCGGAAGCGATGCGCGGGCAGACCATCACGCTCTCCAACTTCGGGGCCGTCGGCGGGCTGCACGCCGAAATGGTGGTGGTCCCGCCCCAGGTCGCCATCGTCGGGGCGGGACGAAGCTTCGGCCGGCTTGTTGGAACGGATGGGGGCACGACGACCGCGCGCATTCTGCCGCTGTCGCTCAGCGTCGATCACCGCGTCGTCACCGGCGTGGAGGCGTGCCGGTTTCTGAATGCTTTGATCGAGGATCTGGAGCGCGCGGACTGATCGGGTCGGTCGGGCGCAATACACGGTAAGGAGGACAGACGTGACGACGGAATTTGCCTTTGCGGACGATCTGGGACCGGAGAAGGTCATCGAGCTCTACGACGTAGCGGCTGGTCTCAAGGCCATACTGGTGGTGGACAACGTTGCCGCCGGCCCGGCCATCGGCGGTGTACGCATGGCGCCGGACGTGAGCACCGAAGAGTGCTTTCGCCTGGCGCGCGCCATGACGTTGAAGAACGCCATGGCGGGCCTGGCGCACGGGGGCGGCAAGTCGGTCATCTTCGCAGATCCGGACATGCCGGCAGCGGACAAATCGCGGCTGATCCGAAGCTTCGCCCGTGCGATCGGCGACGTGCGTGACTACATCCCGGGTCCGGACATGGGCACCAACGAGAATGCCATGGCGGAGGTCAGAAACGTCACCGGGCGTGCGGTAGGGTTGCCGCGCGAGGTCGGTGGCATACCGCTGGACGAGATCGGTGCCACCGGCTACGGACTGACCGTGGCGCTCGAGGCGGCGGAGCCGTTCTGCGTGCTGGGCACCGATCGACCGCGCCTGGTCGTGCAGGGCTTCGGTTCGGTCGGTACCCATGCGGCTCGTTTCCTTGCGGAGCGCGGTGCCATGCTGGTGGGGGTATCCGACAGCGGTGGCGCGCGGGTGTGCGACGAGGGCTTCGACCTCGAGAGGCTGCTCAGCTTCAAGGCTGAAGGGCACTCGGTGACCGGTTTCGATCAGGGCGAGGTGCTGTCCGCGGCAGATCTGGTGGCGGTGCCCTGCGAGGTCTGGATTCCGGCAGCGCGTCCCGACGTGATTCGCGAAGACAACGCGGAGCGGATGCAGACCCGTGTGGTGATTCAGGGCGCGAACATCCCGGCCACGGCGCGTGCCGAGGAGATCCTGGCCGACAACGGCGTGCTGGTCATCCCCGATTTCGTGGCCAATGCCGGCGGCGTGATATGCGCAGCGGTGGAGTATCACGGTGGCAGCCAGAGCCAGGCGCTGGCCACCATCGCCGACAAGATCCGCGCGAACGTCACCGAGGTGCTGACCCGGGCGGCGGAAGGCAACGTCCTTCCCCGACGGGCAGCGCAGGAGATTGCCCGGGAGCGCGTCCTGAAGGCCATGTCCTTCAGGTGATGGCGGCACCTTCCCCGAACGTCTCCGTGCGGTAGCGGTACACCTCGAGCG
>JASFLG010000084.1:0-11239 GCA_050118205.1 Pseudomonadales bacterium | reverse complement strand
ATGCGCGCTCGACCGGGTGTTGATGCACACTGCGCCTGCCCCAGAAGATGACCAGCGCGACCAGCCCCAGACTGATCCCACCGCCGATGAGGATGGCAATGGCGATGCGCCCCGGGGAGCGCCCGCCGAGCCACTCGGTGAGAAAGCGGCTCTGCACGTCGCCGTCGTACCCCACGACCCAGAGATTCCAGCGGTGCTCCAGGGAATCGGCCCAGCGCAGGACGTTGGCGACCAGGTCCCACTTGCCGAGACGGGCGTTGGTGAACAGCGAAAGCGTCGCCCGATCTTCCGACGAGAGGGCCGCCGACAGCCCCTTCTCGATCCGCTCGGGGGCCACCGCCGCTGTCGGATCCACCCGAAACCAGCCCAGTTCGGGATCGAAGAACTCGGCCCAGGCGTGCGCGTCGTACTGACGCACCATCAGGTGACCCGACAGGGGATTCACCTCGCCGCCCAGATAACCGCCCACCATCCGGGTCGGTACTCCGGCAGCCCGCATCATGTAGACATAGGCTCCCGCGTAGTGGGCGCAGAATCCCGCACGGCCCTCGAACCAGAACTGGTCGATGCTGTTCGCCGTCGTGTAGGCCGGCGGGCTCAGGGTATAGCGGAACGGACCCTGCCGGATCCGTTCCAGGATCGCCCTGGTCATGGCGGTCGGCGTGCCGTGCTCGGCGAGCAGGGCGCGCCCGAGTGCCTGGACGCGCGGGTTCAGAGCCGGATCGATCGCCGTCTCACGCACCCGGACGCTTTCCGGTAACGGCTCCACCACACCCGACCGGCGGTGACGGGTCGCCCGGTAACGGAACACGGACATCACGGGGTCGCGTGCCTCCAGACGACCGTCAATGGTCCGGTACACGCCGCGGCTGTCCGAGGTCGGATTGTCGAGCGAGAACAGCCAGGTCTGCATGGTCGGCTCGAGCAGCACCTCGTAGGTGAGATCGTCCGGACCCGGCGCCGGGGACGTCTTTGCCCCGCGCCGTTCGAGCGCCCGCCAACCGCCGGACTCGAAGTCCGAGTAGACGAGCCCGCGCCAGTAGAGCTGGCTGGGTGGCGGGATGGGTCCGTCGATCACGACCCGGAAGGCGAGCTCATCGGACTGAGTGAGCGAAGCAATGTCGCCCGGCCTGACATGATCCGTCATCCCGGTGCTGCTGCCGCCCGGCAGGGGCACCGTCCACAGCGGCGCCATTCTCGGAAAGAGCAGGAACATCACCAGCGTCAGGGGCAGGGCCTGGACGACCAGCGTACCGGCGAGCTTGAGCGACAGGGCCGGCCGAACCCGGGTGTGCAGCTGGTTCATGCCGACCATGGCGGCAGTGACCAGCATGAAGGCCGCCAGCTGATAGATGGCGACCAGCAGGGTCTGGTCGAACAGAAACTGGGTCGCAATGGCGAAGTAGCCGAGAAAGATGACCACGTAGGCATCCCGGCGGCTCTTCATCTCGATCAGCTTCAACGCGAACGCCGCAATCAGCAGCGATGCGGTCGCCTCCAGACTGAATGCTCCGACCCCGCTGATGGCAACGCCGGCCACGCACGCCGCAACCAGCAAGGCTTTCACCCAGCGCCTGGGGTAGTCCCAGCGGCCAAGGTAGACGTTAGTGCGCCACATCCCGCAGAACAGCCCCACCGCAACGATCCAGGGCGAGATCTTCAGGGCATAGGGGAGCACCACGGCCACCTGAGCGGCCATGAGCAGTGTCAGGGCATTGCGCGGAATCTGATAGGCGACACCCGTTGCCGCTCTGTCGGGTGCCGGCGCGGCGGCTTCAATCGATGCCATACAGCGCCAGCTCCTTGAGCACCTGTTCCAGATGCGCCTCGCCCCGTGCTGGCGGGCTCCTGACCGATCCGAGCTCCAGCCCGAACTCCCGATCGAGACGCCGCGCCTGCAGAGCCAGGCCGGTCAACCGGCTGATGCGCTCCTCCAGGTCGCCGGATACCACGTCGAGACTCAGCCACAGCCGGGGCTCCACGTAGCTGGCGTACTGCTTGACCATGAGCGAATCGGATCGGGCGTACGAGCGCCAGATGATGTGGCGCACCGGATCGCCCGGCCGGTACGTCTTGATGTCGTTGAAGTCGTCGCTGCCGAGCGGATCGATCAGATCCCCCTCGTCCCGGCGGCCGGTTATCGTCTTCGGAAACTCGCCGAATACGGGCTTCGGGTAGACAAGTGCACGCACGTCCAGATCCACCCAGGTCCAGGCCCTGAGCAGCCCGAGCGGGAAGTAGGTGTCGATCAGCAGCCTGCCCGGACTGAAATAACCCCGTCGCGGTGCCGGCACGTAGAGACGAACGGTGTCACTCGCCTGACCGGAGAGCTCGGCCCACTGAAGAATACCCTCCGGCCAGCCGAGCTGAATCCCTTCCCGGGCGCGACCCTCCGGCCGCTCCACCCGGATCGATATCTCGACGTCCTCGCCGACGAACGCGGGCCGGGTGCCGGCCACGGTCAGCCGAAGCCCGGACAGGTTTCGGAACGTGTAGAGAATGGTCACCAGGAAGACGCTGCCGAGCAGAAAGGCCACCCCGTACACCAGGCTCGACTGATAGTTGATCGCACCCAGAATGAGCAGCACGATCAGGCCGCCGAAGGCGAATCCCGTCCTCGTCGGAAAGATGAACACGTTCTTCTGGCTGAGCGTGATCTCACTGCTGGGGGGAATCCTTCGGTCGAGCCATCGACTGAAGCGCCTGCCGATGAACAGCTCCCGTCCGTGGCGGCGCTCGGGGTCGTCAGGCTCGGGCCCGGAACCGCCCTGGACCGGCGAGCCGACGAGCGGAGATTCGGACATATTGAGCAGGCGGTGGGATTAACCCACCACGTCCACGCTGGTCAGCAGCTTCTGGGCCAGCGCACCGCCTCCGTGCCCGGCGAAGTCCGCCGACTCGCGCAGCCGGTGCTCGACCACGCTGGGCAGAACGGCCTGCACGTCCTCCGGGACCACGTGTGATCGGTCCTGAAGCAATGCCCAGGCCTTGGCGCTCTGCAGCAGTGCCAGGCTCCCCCGGGGAGACAGGCCGAACGCGAAGTCGCCACCGCGACGGGAGAATCCGACCAGACGCTGGATGTATTCGATGAGCGGATCGGACACCTTGATCTCGTCCACGTGCCGCTGAAGCGCCTTCAGGGTATCCAGGTCGGCGACCGGCTCGAGCAGGTCGAGCGCATGACGCCGGTCGCCGCCCTTGAGCAACTCGCGTTCGGCCTCCGGGTCCGGATAGCCGAGCTCGATGCGCATCAGGAACCGGTCGAGCTGGGACTCGGGGAGCGGAAAGGTCCCCGTCTGGGTGGACGGGTTCTGCGTGGCGATCACGAAGAAAGGTTCCGGCAGGGAGCGCGTCTCTCCTTCGACGGTGACCTGACGCTCCTCCATCGCCTCGAGGAGCGCACTCTGACTCTTGGGCGTGGCGCGATTGATCTCGTCCGCCAGCACGACCTGGGCGAACAGCGGTCCTTCGATGAACCGGAACTCGTTCTTCTCCCGATCGAAAATCGACGTGCCGATGATGTCTGCCGGCAGCACGTCGGAGGTGAACTGAATGCGGTTGTAGCTCAGCCCCAGAACCTTCGCGAGCGCGTGCGACAGCAGGGTCTTGCCCATGCCCGGGAGGTCCTCGATCAGGAGGTGGCCCCCGGCGAGCAGACAGGCAAGCGCAAGACGCACCTGGTCGGCCTTGCCGAGCAACACGTGGTTGAGCGCCTTCTGCAGGGCGCTCAGGGTATTTCGTACATCAAGCGTGGTTGTGTAACTCGATGACGGTCTGATCGGCGCTCTGTTCGGCTTCACGGCGCTGTTTCATCTTGTCGCTGCGGTGCAACGATAGACGGTCCAGATAAGCGTCGTCTATGTCGCCCGTCACGTAATTTCCATCGAAAACAGAGCAGTCGAAACGCTTGAGCGACGGGTTGCCTTCACGGGCGGACTCGATCAGGTCCTCGATCCGCTGGTAGATCAGGGCGTCAGCGCCGATCAGCCTGCAGATCTGCTCATCCGTGCGGTTGAAGGCAACGAACTCGTTCGGGGTGGGCATATCGATACCGTACACATTGGGGTGCCGGATCGCCGGCGCAGCACTCGCGACATAGACCTTTCTCGCCCCAGCCTCTCGTGCGAGCTGGATGATCTGCTGGATGGTCGTGCCGCGGACGATGGAATCGTCCACCAGGAGCACGTTCTTGCCCTTGAACTCGAGCTCGATGGCGTTGAGCTTCTGCCGCACCGATTTCCGGCGCTCGTTCTGTCCGGGCATGATGAACGTGCGTCCGATGTAGCGGTTCTTGATGAACCCTTCGCGGTACTTCACGTTCAGCTGATGCGCGAGCGGCAGTGCTGCCGTCCGCCCCGTGTCCGGGATGGGAATCACCACGTCGATGTCGTGATCGTGCCCCGGAAACCGGTCCAGCACGCGGTCGGCCAGATGGTCGCCCATGCGCAGGCGTGATTTGTATACCGACACCTCGTCCATGACCGAGTCCGGTCTCGCCAGATAGACGTACTCGAAGATGCAGGGGGCGAGCAGGGTGTCGTCCGAACACACCCGTGTGAAAAGGTCCCCGTCGTTGGAGATGAACACCGCCTCGCCCGGCGCCACGTCACGGATCAGCTCGAAGCCGAGAATATCCAGCGCCACGGATTCCGACGCAACCATGTGCTCGACACCGTGCTCGGTCTCCCGCCTGCCGAACACCAGCGGCCGGATCCCGAACCGGTCGCGGAAGGCGACGATACCGCAACCGATGATCATGGCCACCGCTGCGTACGCCCCGCGGCAGCGTTTGTGCACGCCCTCCACCGCCTTGAAGACGTTGTCCGCGCCAGGGTCGAGAGCACCCTGGACCTGCAGCTCGTGGGCGAACACATTGAGCAGAACCTCCGAGTCGCTGTCCGTGTTGACGTGGCGCAGGTCCTCGCGGAAGAGGTCTGCCTGGAGCTTCTCGGTATTGGTGAGGTTGCCGTTGTGCGCGAGCACGATGCCGTACGGCGAGTTCACGTACATCGGCTGGGCCTGGGCAGAGCTCGAGGAGCCCGCCGTCGGATACCGCACGTGGCCGATACCGATGGGTCCGACCAGCCTCTGCATGTGATGCTGCTGAAAGACGTCGCGCACCAGGCCGGTGCCCTTGCGCAGCTGCAGCCGCGAACCATCACTGGTCACCATCCCCGCCGCATCCTGGCCACGGTGCTGAAGAACGGTCAACGCATCATACAGCTGCAGATTGACGTTGCCTTTGCCGACGATTCCAACGATCCCGCACATAGGTTGAGTACTCTAAACCTCGCCCGTCGCTTCCACCACCGCATCCCTGGCTTTTCCCATGAATCCGAGGACATCGTCCTCGAATGCCAGGAGCTGAGGGATGAACTTCGACGTCTGCCACCATTCGGCCTCGATCTGGAACGACTCCAGCGCGATGAGACCGACGATGCAGACCAGCACGCCTCGCGCGCTGCCGAAAAGAAAGCCCAGAAAGCGATCCGTGCCCGTGAGCCCCGTGCTGCTGACCAGGCGCTTGACCAGCGCCTGCAGTATCCCCCCCGCGATGAGCGTGGTGAGAAAAACGATGAAAAAGCCGAGCACCGTACGTACGGACTCATCGGCGATCTGCCCGGACAGCGCATCCCCGACCGGCGCGGAAAAATACAGCGCCAGCATGACGGCTGCGAACCAGACGACCAGCGACAGCAGCTCCCTGAACAGCCCCCGGACCAGACCGATGACCGAAGACAGAAGAATGATGATGAGTATGATGATGTCCGCCGTTGCCATCTGGGGCGCTCAGTTCGAAAAAGCCACGATTCGCGCGTCCAGAGACAGAGCGTCGGACAGCTCGTCACGCAGGTGATCTGCTTCCTGCCGATCGAGCAGCGGCCCCACCGCCACCCGATTGAGAACCCGACCGTCCTGCTTCGCCGTCGATATGAACGCTTCGAAACCGTCACCACGGACCCTGTCCCGCAGCTTCAGAGCGTTGTCCTCGTCGCTGAAGCTGGCCAGCTGTACGGCCCAGACGCGGGTCGCGTCATCCGGCTCCGAGAGCACCGGCTCCCCGAAGCGGGTACCGGCCGCATCCGCCTGAAAGCCCTCGTCGTCCACCTCGGCCGCCAGCTGCTGGGCACGCGCTACCAGGTCCGTCTCCGGGGCAACGTCCTCCCGTCGGGTGACTTCAGGCGCGGTCTTCGGTACGTCGAGGGGCTCGATCTCGATCGTCGCCAGACCTTTACCGTCGAAGAGCATGGGAAAGACGATGATGGCGACCGCCAGCAGAAAGAGGCTGCCGGTCACCCGATACCGGGTCTGTTCGTCCATCGGTTTCAAGCTTTCCGCACTTCCCCAACGGCTTATGCCGATCACGCCGGACGCGCGACCGGGGGGTCGATCAACAACGCTCTGGCCTGCTCCACCGCAGAGAACGATCCGAGCGCGAGAATACCATCACCCGATGCCGTAAACGACACGGCCAACGCCAGGGCCTCAGCCATGCCCGACGCCGTGGTAACGGGTCGATCCAGTCGCGCCGCGAGGTCCGTCGCCGACTGGCCCCTGGGGCCGGGCGTGGGGACGGCCACCCAGCTGTGCACCACGCCGACCAGCGCGGCAACGATCCCTGCGGCATCCTTGTCGCCGAGCGTCCCCAGAATCGCGACAAAACGCCGCCCGGGGTATCTGAGCGCCACCTGGTCGGCGAGAAAGCCTGCGGCCGCCGGGTTGTGCGCGACATCGAGAATCACATCGACACCGCAGTGCCCGTGACGTTCCATGCGTCCAGGCAATCCGACCACCGCGAGGTCGGCGGCGTTCGGGCAGCCGACCGCCACCGCCGGTCGCCCATCCTGCCCCAGCCACGCCGCAGCGGTGAGCGCCAACGCACAGTTGTCCGGGGCGAGCGCACCGCGCGGCAGTCCGGGGCAATGCATGCCCAGCGCCTGGCAGTCGTACGCCCAGGCGGTGGCTGTCTCGGTGACCTGAAAGTCCCGATCGAGCACCAGCGTCGGGCAGCCGAGGGCCGCCGCGACGGCGTGCACCGAGTCGGTCACCCGACCCAGAACCACCGGCCTGCCGGGCCTGAACACCCCGGCCTTCTCGCGACCGATGCCCTCCAGATCCGAGCCCAGGTAGTCCTGATGGTCCAGGCCGATGCTGGTGACCACGGCCAGATCGGCGTCGACGGCGTTGAAGGCATCCAGGCGTCCGCCGAGGCCCACCTCCAGGATCGCCACGTCCAGATCCGCCTTCCGGAACAGCAGCAGCGCCGCCATGGCGGAAAACTCGAAGTAGGTGAGCGGCACGTCGCCTCGCGCATCGTCGACGGCCTCGAACGCGGCGCACAGGGCCGCGTCTTCGACTTCCTGTCCCCCGATCCGAACCCGCTCGTTGAAGCGCTCCACATGGGGCGAGAGCGTCGTGCCGACTGAGTGCCCGCAGTCCAACAGCAGGCGCTCCAGGGCCACGGAGGTCGATCCCTTGCCGTTGGTGCCGGCAATGATCACCGAGGTCGCAGCGGGTTCGAGCACGTCGAGTCGTGTGGCTACCTGTTTGAAACGCTCGAGCCCGAGCTCGATGCTGCGGGGATGCACCTGATCGATATAGGCCAGCCAGTCGGAAAGCGTGCCGGCCCGCACCGCGTCAGCCATCCAGGGCACCGCGCAGCGCGCTCACCTGCTCGCCCAGGCGCGTAAGCCGCGCCTCCGGGTCGGCAACGGCGCCCATGGTCGTCACCAGCGCGCTGCCGATCACCACCCCGTCCGCGTGGGCACCGATGGCCCGGGCCGATTCGGGATCCTTGATGCCGAACCCAACCTGCACCGGCAGATCCGTGCGCGCCTTGATCCAGGCCACGCGATCGGCGACCGCCGTCACGTTCAGATGGTTGGCCCCCGTGATGCCTTTCAGAGACACGTAGTAGATGAAGCCTGACGCTTCCCGGATGATCTTCTCGAGCCGCTCGTCCGTGGTGGTCGGTGCAACCAGGAAAATCAGATCGATCTGATTCGTCCCAAGCGCCGTCTTCAGACGCCCGGCTTCCTCCGGCGGCAGGTTGACCATGATCAGCCCATCCACGCCGGCTTCGGCTGCCGCCCGGGCGAAGGTCTCTTCGCCCATCGCCAGCACCGAGTTCAGGTACCCCATCAGGATGACCGGGGTCCGGTCGTCCTGCTCGCGGAATGCGGCCACCATCTCGAGACAGGTCGCAAGCCGGGTGCCGTTGGCGAGCCCACGCTCGGAGGACGCCTGGATCGCCGGACCCTCCGCTTCCGGGTCAGAGAACGGAACGCCGAGTTCCAGGATGTCGGCGCCGGAGGCCACCATCCGATGCAACGCCGGCACCGTCGCTTCGAGACAGGGATCGCCCGCCGTGATGAACGTGGTCAGCGCCGTGCGTCCCTCCCCCGCCAGGGTTCTCAGGCAGCTGCCAAGCCGGCTCATATCTCGATCCCGTCGATGGCTGCCACCGTCAGAATGTCCTTGTCACCCCGGCCGGAGAGGTTGACCACTACCACCTCGTCGGACCCCAGCGCACCGGCCTCGCGGGCCACCCATGCCAGGGCGTGGCTCGACTCGAGCGCCGGCATGATGCCTTCCGTGCGGTTCAGGCGTCGGAACGCCTCCATGGCCTCGTCGTCGGTGACCGCCTCGTACTCGGCACGGTGAATGTCTTTCAGGTAAGAGTGCTCGGGGCCGACACCGGGATAGTCGAGCCCGGCGGAAATGGAGTGGGTCTCGATGATCTGCCCATCGTCGTCCTGCATCAGATAGGTACGGTTGCCGTGCAGCACGCCCACCCGACCCGCGCTGAGCGGTGCAGCGTGCTTCCCGGTATCGAGCCCGAATCCCGCCGCTTCCACGCCCACCAGGCGCACCTCGCGGTCATCGATGAACGGATGGAACAGGCCGATGGCATTGGAGCCGCCGCCCACGCAGGCGACCAGCACGTCTGGCAGACGGCCGGTGAGCTCGAGGCACTGCGTACGGGTCTCCCGGCCGATCACCGACTGGAAGTCACGAACCAGGCGCGGATAGGGATCCGGGCCTGCCACGGTGCCGATGATGTAGTGGGTGTTGTCGACGTTGGTCACCCAGTCCCGCATGGCCTCGTTCATCGCATCCTTCAGGGTCTTCGACCCCGAGTGGACGGGGACGACCTCAGCACCCAGCAGCTTCATCCGGTACACGTTCAGGCTCTGGCGCTTCACGTCCTCTACGCCCATGTACACCCGGCACTCCAGACCGAGCCGCGCGGCCACCGTCGCGGTGGCGACACCGTGCTGGCCGGCACCCGTCTCCGCGATCACCCGCGGTTTGCCCATGCGCTTGGCAAGCAGCGCCTGACCGATGGTGTTGTTGACCTTGTGCGCTCCGGTGTGGTTCAGGTCCTCCCGCTTGAGGTAGATCTGCGCACCGCCGAGCTCGGCTGAGAGGCGCTCGGCGTGGTACAGGGGGGTCGGCCGACCCACGTAATGCTTGAGGTCGGCGGCGAGCTCCTCCTGAAATTCCGGATCGCCGGCGACGCTGTCGTAGAGCGCAGTGAGCTCCTCCAGCGCGTGCATCAGCGTCTCGGCCACGAAGCGGCCGCCGTGCTCACCGAAGTGCCCGTTCACCGGCTGTTCGTATCTGTTCGCTCCGTCCACCTGACCTCCTTGTTGCCGCAGCCGACCGCTCAGCCCGCCGCGTCCGCCTGGCGCACCGCGGCAACGAACCGCGCCATGCGCTCGTGATCCTTGATTCCCTTGCGCGCCCCTTCTACCCCACCGGCGACGTCCACCCCGTAGGGGCGGGTCGCAGCCATGGCAGACGCTACGTTTTCCGGGGTCAGACCACCAGCGAGCACGAGCCTGAGCCCACCGGTCCGTGGCCAGAACCGCCAGTCGAACGTCACCCCCGTACCACCCGCCTGGCCGGGTACGCTCGCATCGAGCAGATGCGCGCAGGCGCCGGGGTAAGTGCGCGCCAGCATGGCCCCGTCCACCGCCGCCGCAACCCGGTGTGCCTTCATGTAGGGCAATCCGAATCCGGCGCAGAATGCATCCGCCTCCGACCCGTGGAACTGCAGGACGTCCAGATCCACCTGGGCCAGCACGTCCGCCACCTCTTCCGGCCGTGGATCGACGAACACGCCAACCCGGGTCAGCGCGGCCGATACCTCCTGCGCGATTTCCCGGGCTACGCCCACGCCGACCCGGCGGGCACTGACCGGAGAGAAGTTGAGCCCCAGGGTGTCGGCGCCGGAGTCCACCACGGCCGCCGCATCCTCCGGCCGCGTGATGCCGCAGATCTTGATTCGCGTTGGCAGTGGAGCGTCCAACTTCGCAGCCGGGGGCATGAAAAGCGGCGTAGTCTAGCGAACGCCGGGGCGAATAAAAACGGCTTCAGAAACGGCTGAGATCTCCCAGCGCGCGGAGGAGACCCGGTAGCCGTCCCGGCGGGAACGCCAGATCCGGATATCGGACGTGCACCAGATACAGGCCCTGCGCGGGCCCGGTGGGCGCCGCGCGCTTCCGATCCCGTCCGAGAAGGAGCTCGCCCATCCAACCCTCGTCCGCGCCCTGCCCGATCTTCCACAGCGAACCGGCGATGTTGCGGACCATGTGCAGCAGGAAGGCGTTGGCGGTGATATCCAGCACAACGAAGCCGCCGGCGCGGTGCACGCACACCTGGTGCACGCATCGGTAGGCGGTAGCGGACTGGCAGCCGGCGGCCCGGAAGGCGCTGAAGTCCTGCTCACCGATCAGCACGCGGCAGGCACGATGCATGGCCTCATCGTCCAGCGGTGGCGACAGCACCGCTCGGCCCGAGATCAGCGGCGAGGTGATCTCCGTATCGTAGAAAAGATACATGTAGCGCCGCGCCGTGGCCTGGAATCGCGGGTGAAACCCTTCCGGCACGGGCCTCGCCCAGAGCACCGCCACCCCGGGGGGACTCAATGCGTTGGTGCCTCTCACCCAGGCGGACAGTGGCCGCTCGACCGGGGAGTCGAATGCCACGACCTGAGCCGTGGCGTGCACCCCGGCATCGGTGCGGCCTGCGGCGCTGATCCGCACGGGTGCGTCAGCCACCCGCGACAGAGCGTTCTCCAGCGCGCCCTGCACGGAGGGCGCGTGGCTCTGGTACTGAAAACCGTTGAACGCGCAGCCGTCATACTCGAGGCCAAGCGCAATGCGTGTCATGGGTTCGTCAGGCGGTCGCCGGTCAGAGTGACTCCAGCATGGCCTGAGCCTTCTGCTGCTGG